>JAYTGN010000177.1:0-13744 GCA_043733485.1 Gemmataceae bacterium | reverse complement strand
ACGCTCGGGCGTGGAAGTTGGGAGGCGACCGCGGGCGCCGAACTCACGCCCCTCCGCTTCCTTCGCCACGTTCAGGTCGTAGGGGCTCTCCAGCAGGTGACGACGCGAAATCCGGATTCGATGGTCGCTCACGAGTTGCTCGCCGGTGCGTTCGGGGAACGCCGCATCCTCGACTTGACGCTGAAGCATCGCCGCGAGCAGATGCGATTGTTGAAGCGGGCTCCCCTCGCGGGCGAATCGGCCGAATCGCGAGACGAGCGCACGGCGAGCCTTCAAGAAAGCATCGACGAGATCGAACGCTCCGTTCAGGATGGCGAGAACCGCTTCCTCGTTCGCACGTTTTCGCTCGCGGGCAATCCGCTCGAACGCGCCAAGATCGCTCGCGAACTCGGCCTCGGCGGCAAGGCCATCGACGTGCTGGTTCGTTCTCACCCCGATCTTTACGGCGTGGAAGGGATTCGCCTGCTGCTCGATCTTCTGCTTCAAACGGGGCGGCTGAACGAAGCCCGCATCTTGCTCGATCGCGAGGAACTGGTTCGCAATCCCGGGGCCCTGGACGTGTATCGACTGCCGGGTGGAGTGAAGAACGGCAAGCCGTGGCGCTACGCGATTCCGGCGTACGACTGGCTGGACTTTTGCCAGTGTGCGGCGGCCGGTCGCTACGATCGCGCCCACCTCGCGCTCGAACGCCTACGCGACCAGATCGGGCAGGTCGAGACCATGGTCGCGCCGCAGGAGCTGGGCTTCCACTTGCGAACCGCGATGTTTGAATTGGGGCCTGGAGCCGCGCCGGCCTCCTTGCTCCTCCGCGTACCGGCCGTCGATCAGCGCGAGACCTGGACCGCGCGGCACGGAGAGACGCGGTTCCTCGCTTCCGTTCGCGGCGACTTGCACGTCCTCGGGGGAATCCTGCACCTCGAACGCGGAGCGGCCTCCGCCGCGGAGTCCGAGTTTCGCGTGGCGCTCGCGTGCTACGACACCAACGCGGCCGCGACTTCGGTTTATCCCGGCCGCTCGCTTGCGGTAAGATATCGGGAAGCCCTGCTCAAGCATGCGAAGTGATGCCGAGGCGTTCGATGAGAATCAGGAACCGTTCGATCCGCACCTGGGCTTTCGTTCTTGCCGCGACCGCCCTGATCGGCGGTTCGTGCTCGAAGCCGCCCGATCCGCAGCCAATTCCCGACCAGACCGATCCGGAAGACATCGCGGAGCAAGTCCACAATTTTTGCGGTGGGGCGTGCCATGCGTACCCGCCGGCCGACAGCTTCCCGCGTAAAGTCTGGCGATCCGAAGTGGAGCGAGGTTTTCGATTCTTCGAGCACTCCGGGTTGCCCCTGAAGGTGCCGCCGTTCGAGAGCGTCGTGCGCTATTACGAGAAGCAGGCACCGGAAGAATTGCCCGCGCCCGACTGCCCGCGGGCGGCTCATCCGCTCGGCGTTCGCTTCGAGCGGCTCACCTATCCGAACACGCCGAACACGCCGCATCCGGCCATCTCGCACGTCAACCTCGTGCGACTTCCCACGAGCGGGAAGGTCACCGGTCGCGAGCCGCTGGCAATCCTGGCCTGCGACATGAAGAACGGGCGCGTGCTGCTCCTGAGGCCGACGGATCCGAAGCCGGAGTGGCAACTTCTCGCCCAGTTGAACAACCCCGCACACGCCGAGGTGGTCGATCTGGATCGCGATGGCATCGCGGACATTCTCGTGGCCGATCTCGGCTCGTTCCCGCCGACGGATCGCCGCTGCGGAAGCGTGGTCTTGCTGCGCGGCAACGGCGATGGCACCTTCACCCCGCACACGCTGCTCGAAAACGTCGGACGGGTGGCCGACGTGCGCGTGGCCGATTTTCGCGGCACCGGCAAGCTCGATCTCGTCGTGGCCGCGTTCGGGCTGGTGGAGACGGGCGAGATCCTGTTTCTCGAAAACCGGACGACCGACTGGACGAAACCGAGCTTCGTCCTGAAACAAATCGACGCGCGGCACGGTGCCATTCACGTTCCCGTGGCCGACCTCAACGGCGACGGCATCCCCGATTTCGTCGCGCTCATCGCCCAAGAACACGAGACGGTCGTCGCCTTCCTCGGAGACGGGAAGGGCGGGTTCACCAAGAAGCCGCTCTACTCGGCACCGCACCCCGGATGGGGCAGCAGCGGCATCCAACTCGTCGATCTCAACGGCGACGGCAAACTCGACGTGCTCTATTCCAACGGCGACATCCTGGACGAACCGTACCTGCTCAAGCCGTACCACAGCATCGCGTGGCTGGAGAACCGGGGCGATTTGAAGTTCGAACACCGCACGATCGCGCCGATGTACGGAGCGCACAACGCCGTGGCCGGCGATTTCTTCGGCACCGGGCGGCCCGGCATCGTCGCCGTGAGCTTCCTGCCTGCGGACAAGTTCCCCGATCGGATCCCGCGCAAGGCCGATGCCGTGATTCTGCTCGAACAGATTTCCGCCGGGAAATTCGAGCGGCACTCGCTGGCCACGCTCGATTGCGATGCGGTGGTTTGCGCCGCCGGCGATCTCTACGGCACCGGTCGCACCGACATCGTCGTCGGCAACTTCAGCGCTCCGACCGCGACCCATCCGGTCATCATTTGGAAGAATCTCGGAAAGTGAACGATCACTCGGCGGCCAGTTTGCGGTGTTGCTCCGCGAGTTCTTTCTGGCCCGTGCGTTCGTAGTGATCGGCGAGTGCGGCGTGGGCCGGGCGGAAGTTCGCATCCAGGGCCAACGCACTTTGCAGCCACGAGACCGCGAGATCGGTGCGACCGGAACGCAAGTGGAGCGTGGCCATCTCGAAGTGCAGAGCGGGATCGAGCGGTTGTTCGGCGAGATGGCGGCTCTGCAGTTCACCCATCCGTTCGCCGCGTTCGCGAATCTGCTCGGCCAGTTTCAACTGCACGACGGCCTCGGGCTTCCCCTGCTGCCGAACCGCTTCGTAGAGCAGCCAGTGCGATTGGTAATCGTTGGGCATGCCCGCGGCCGCACGGCGAAGGTAGCGCTCGGCCTCGGCAGGCTGACCGTCCGTGAGCGAGAACTGGCCGAGCGTACGCAGTGCCATCGCGTGATCCGGATGTTCGGCGAGTACGCCTTCGAGCGCGCGTCGAGCTTCGTCCCCGCGCCGCAGCATGTTCAGACATCGTGCGAGGCGAACCCGGATATTGGGATCCTCGGGGCGGGCTTTGGCCAGACGTTCGAGGTGGGGAATGGCCTCGTCGTACCCGCCGAGGTCGAGCAAGGCCCGAGTCAACCGCATCCGGGCGTCGTCGCGCGAAGCATCGAGTTCGAGCACGCGGCGAAAATCGTCCGTCCCGCGCTTCACGTTCTTGCCCGTGACGAACGTTCTGCCACGCAGTTCGAGTGCCCGAACGTTATCCGGATCGCGGGCGATCCAGTGTTCCAAACAAGACATGGCATCGAGAATGCGATAGGACTGCAAATAGCCCTCGGCGAGGGCTTCCCAAACGAGGTGCGCCCGTTCGGGTTGCAGATCGGCTTGCTTTTGAAGGTAAGGCTCGACCTCGCGCACGTTCCCATAGGCAGCCTGAAGCAGAGCCCATTCGAAGGCAATTTCTTCGGTCGAACCTTCCTCGATTCGCTGGCACTCGCGCAGTTGGAGGTCCGCATCTTCGAGGTCGCCAGCCTCTCGGGAGGCACGGGAAGCCAGCAACCGTGCGGGAGCGAATCGCGGCCAGATGGTCAGGCACGTTTGAAGGCGGCGGCGGGCTTCCTCGGGATGGTAGTGAATCAGGGCGGTTCGCGCGGACCGGTACTGGTAGGCGGCCCAGGCGTGCGGCGCGGCGAGACCGAGGAGCAAGGCGACTCCCAGAATCGGCAGCAGCCCGCGACGCGATGCCAACCGGTGTAGAGCTCTCACTCGCACGAATAGTTCCTTCGCATTTAGGGGCGCTTCGCACCCGCATTTTGTCGAGCCAACGCGCGATGCCGCGCGGACAGCGCCGGATTGCCCGCATTCTGATAGAAATTTGCCAGAAGCAGATGAGTGGGTGCATAGTTCGGATCGACCTGCAATGCGGCTTGAAGCCAGCGCAATCCTTCCCCGACTTGGCCGGAACGGAACGCAATCTGAGCGATTTCGTGGGGAACCGCCGGATCGTTTGGCCGAGTCTGGAGCGGCCCGCCAATCAATTCCTTGATGCGATCCTGATCGGCTTCGAGTTGCTTGATCGCGTCTCGTTCCCGTGCGGCCTCGACGACCTTCCCGTTTCGAGCCAGCACCACGGCGTACTGAAGGCGGGAGATCGAGTCGCCGGGTGCCAGGCGAATCGCGCGCGAAAGGTAGTCTTCGGCCATGCGATCGTTGCCTTCTTGTTGGGCGATCGCACCGCGCTCGGCGAGGGCCGGAGCGAACTCCGGAAACCGCTTCAAGCATTCGTCCAGCGCGGCCCGCGACTCTTCCGTTCGACCTTGCAACGCGAGGGCTTTCACCCATTGTACCTGCACTTCGGGATGGTCGGGCAATCGCGACTTCAGGTGCGCGAGGTTCGCGAGAACCTCTTCGCCCTTACGCTGTTGCAGGAGCAGAGTGGTCATGCGAAATCGCGCTTCGTCGTGCTCGGGGTCGAGTTCCACGACCTTTCGATACGAGAGAACGGCTTCGCTCGTGGCGGATCGCTGTTCCTGAAGTTTGCCGCGAAGCAACCAGGCGAGCGGGTCTTCGGGACTGGCCGCCAGCCAGACTTCGAGATTCTCCTCGGCTTCTTGCCAGCGGAAGCGGTAAAGCAACCCGACGATGAGGGCTTCGCGCGCGAGTCGGGCGTCTGGGCCGCCGGATCCGACACGTGCGATGAGTAGCGGTGCGGAGCTTTCCAATTCGCCGCGCGTCGCCCGAAGGAGCAGGCGTTCGAAGGCGAGTTTGTCGTCGTCGCCGTATCGAGCCCAGTACGAATCCAAGATCTGATCCGCTTCGTCCCAGGAACCGCTTCTGCGTGCGATTCGGGACGACAGCAGCAGCACTTCGCGATTCTGAGGCCAGACGATCATGCAGCGGCGGAGGTGTTGGCTCGCGACGGCGTTGTGTCCTCGGTCCGTCGCGTCTCGAGCGAGGGAGAGGTAATGCAGGAACCAGAGGTACATGCCGCCAGCAGCGGCGGCAATCCCGACCAGTAATACGAGCCCGAGCAGGGCCGTGGCTCGTAGCGGTCTCCGGCGGACAAATCGCAAGGGAGCCGCGATCTTGCTCAAGACGAAATGCAATCGGCGATGAGGCGGACGTGGGGGAGAAGGAGCCTTCGATGATTCGGATGCGATCATGGTACGAAAGGGGAGGGAGGCCAAGCAGCCGGCGAAAGGCGAGTCGCCCGAGAGCGACTCCGTTGCGCCGGTATCGATTGTCTTCGGGCGCTACTTCAGTTCGATGTTGTACACCTGCGAGCCGCCCGTCACCGTGAACGTCAGCCCCGATTTCGCGGGATCGGCGTAATCGGCCGGGATCGCCATGAACCGTTTCAAGTTTGCTTTTTGCGCGGCTTCGGCTTCGACGGGGGACATGGTTTTGTAGCCATCGGGAAGCACCGCACCCGGAGGAGCCCCCATCGTCTTTGGATCGGGCGCGTTGGACGAGGCACCCTTCGGCCCGCTGGGCATGTTTCCCGACTGCTTGGGCTTGAGGGACTGCGTGTCGACGATGACCTGATACGTGCCGGCTTGGACTTGGGGAATCTCGTAGGTGCCATCTTCGTTGATCGTCCCGGTTGCACTCGGCTGCCCTTCGGTCCCGATGAACCCGACCGTTCCACCCTTCAGCGATTTGTCCTTGAACGTCACCTTACCCGTCACGGTACCCACCGATCGACCGCAACCGGTGATCAGGCCGCACAATAACAGGATGCAGGCGAACGAGAAGACGAGACGAATTGTACGCACTGGAAGCTGCATTGTAGAATCCCGAGAGGGACAACGGACCGACGCATGCGTCGGTCCGTTGTCGGTGAAGTACTAAATTACCAGTCGTTTCCGAGGACTTCTCCACCGGCAGGTGTGAAGGCATACCACCACGTGAGCGGGCTCACGCCGGCGCTGACGCTTCGCACGCTACCATCGTACATCGCAGTGAGGATGCCTTGATGCACGGAGCTCGGGCGACCCGAACCGCAGACGCCCTGCGATCCGCTCGCTTTGACGCCGACTTGGGGAGCTCCGATACCAGCCCCGCAGTGGGAGCCGTCCGTATCGTAGGAAACCATGATGGGACCCCAGTCGGGCCAGAAACCGCCATTGTACCCCTCCGAAACCGTGCAGTTCGACACCTTCTCCGCGTACATCACCGTATTGGCCGTTCCGTCGGGAATGCTGGCGGTAAAGACGGCGAGGTTGTAGCCCCAACCGTAGTTGTGCTTCATGACCTGGCCGTTGATGCCGTAGCTCGAGACGCCGTTCCGGCCTTCGAGATTGGTGTAATCGGAAGGACAGATGTAGGCCTTCACGCGGGAAGACTGTACTTGCGAAGTCCACTGCGAGTAGGTCGGATTGGCACCGTTACGACCGTCCGGATCGGGATTCCTCAAGCTGCTTTTGAAGAGGTTATCCTGTTCGATGTACGGCAGGATGTGGAGGAACGTTCCACCGTTGGATTGATTGGGAGACTGCTGGCCGTTGCCGGGATAAAGCCCGATCGAAGGGGGAAGCTTCCCCTGGTTCGTGTCGGCGGCGCTGATCGTGGCGAGGCTGATCTGCTTGAGGTTGTTCGTGCAGGTCGTGCGAGCCGCGGCTTCGCGCACCTTCTGGACTGCGGGGAGGAGCAGGCCGATCAGAATCGCGATGATCGCGATCACGACGAGCAGCTCGATGAGCGTAAACGCCTGACGTCGGATTGAGGAGAGAGATGACAGAGGAACACACCCTTTCACTTTCGAGGACATGGCACGAAATAAAGACGAGATACGAACCAATATCGTTGGGATTCGAATTGTAGCCCGAGTCCCAACGCTTCAGCTACTTGAAATACCGACTTGATTCTGCGAGTGATTGAGAGTTGGGAGTGGAAAGCCCACCTTCTCATCCACTTAACAGATTATCGAACCGCGATCTTTGCGTCAAGCACCTCCTGGTAATTTTAATAGACTGAGGGAATTGGAGACTCCCATGGCCCAGCTCTTATCGAAGCGGAACTTCGCGGTTGCGATACTGGGGCTCTCGGCTCTCGGCATCGCGTTGGTGCTGTCGTGTTCCCCGGCGCCGGTGCCTCCTGCTAAGGAGGCTGTTCCCGAGCCGCTCGGCCCCCCACTGTTCGAAGACGTCACCAAGCGGGTCGGCATCGACTTCACGTATCGCAACGGAGAAGAAGCCGGGAACTTTGCGATCATCGAATCGCTCGGCGGGGGCGTCGCCCTCTTCGACTTCGACAACGACGGCCGCATCGACATCTTCTTTCCCGGCGGGGGCCGGTACGACGGCAAGACCGTTTTGGGCCTTCCCGGACGCCTCTACCGCAACCTCGGCAACTGGAAGTTCGAAGACGTCACCAAGCCCGTCGGGCTCGAATCCGCCTTCCAATATTCCCACGGCGCGGCCGCGTTCGACTTCGACTGCGACGGCTGGACCGACCTACTCATCACGGGCTACAACCGCCTCGTGATGCTCCACAACGAATCGGACGGGAAGGGCGGTCGGCGCTTCGTGGACGTGACGAAGAAGGCCGGGTTGAACGATGCGCTCTGGTCCACGACGGCGGCGTGGGGCGACCTCGACGGCGACGGCTTCCCCGAACTTTACATCAGCCACTACGGCGACTGGGGGTTCGAAACCAACCACCCCACCGATTGCGTCTACGACGGCAAGACCCGCGACGTCTGCCAGCCACGGCGATTCAAGGCGCTTCCTCACACCCTCTATCGGAACAACGGCAACGGCACCTTCACCGACGTCTCCGAAAAAATGAAGCTCCGCACCGACGGCAAAGGCATCGGCGTCCTCTTCGTCGACATCAACGGCGACGCCCGACCCGACATCTACGTCGCCAACGATACCGACGACAACTTCCTTTACGTGAACCGTTCCAAGGGCAAGGAACTGGCGTTAGAAGAAGCCGGACTTCTCGCCGGCGTGGCCCGCGACGACCGCGGCATCGCCAACGGCAGCATGGGGGTGGACGCCGCCGACTACGATCGCTCGGGGCGCGCTTCGCTGATCGTCTCGAACTACGAAGGCGAGTTGCCCGCACTCTATTTGAACAAGTCGACCCGCGAGTCGTCCCGCTTCCAGTATTCGACTCTCTCCAGCGGGCTGGCGGCCATCGGCGGCTTCTACGTCGGCTGGGGCATCGGCTTCGTCGATTACGATCTCGACGGCTGGCAAGACCTGATGATGGTGAACGGCCACGCCATCCGCTTTCCGTCCAAGGTGGACCGCCGACAGAAGCCCGTGCTCGTACACAGCGAGAGCGGCAAGTTCAAGGACGTGACGCCCAGCGGTGGTACGTACTTCGGCGAGCCGCACAATGCTCGCGGTTTGGCCTTCGCCGACCTCGATAACGACGGCAAGGTCGATTGCGTGGTCAGCCATCTGAACGAGCCGGTGACGGTGCTGCGCAACGTGGCACCGACCGTGGGCCGACACTGGATCGGCCTCGAACTGATCGGCGAGAAGCACCGCGACGTGGTCGGCGCTCGTATCGTCATCGAAAGCGCGGGCGGGACGCAGACTCGCTTTATCAAGGGCGGCGGAAGCTACGGTTCGTCGAACGATGTGCGTCAGGTCGTGGGCCTGGGAGCGGACACTGCCGTGAAGAAGGCCACGGTATATTGGCCGTCCGGCAAGGTGCAGGAGTTCGCGGACCTGCCCGTCGATGGATACTGGAAGCTGACGGAGAATGAAGCGAAGCCGATGAAGCCGTGAGCGATCACGGCAACTTCGCTTCGACCAGAACGTGCGATTCGCCGGGCTTCAACCCGCGCCACTCTTGAATCGCGCCCGATCCAGGCCAGCGAACGATCACCCGATCGAGCGCTCCGCCTGCCAGGCCGATTGTCGCCGTCCGCTCGCACTGGCTCAAGTATCCGTGCGTCGGCGACACGAACCACCGCCGATTCACGCCTCCACTCTCGACCGTCACCTCGGCACCAATCGCATCGCGATTCGATTTTTGCCCCACGAGATTCAGACGCACCCAGTCGCCCCGCATGGGAGAGTCGTTGCGGAAGAGGCGAGCCGGTCCGTTGTTCTCGATCAGGACGAGGTCGAGGTCGCCATCGCCGTCGTAGTCGAGGTAAGCGCAACCGCGGCCGACGATTGGCGGGAAGCCTTCGCCGCTCGGGAACGCCACCAGTTCGAACGGCTTCTCGTCGCTGCCTGCGTTGCGGAACAGTTGCGCGGATTGCTTGTAGGTTTGGCCCGGCTGCGCGGTCGCGATGTCCGGTTCGAGGTGCCCGTTGCAGGTGAACAGATCGAGGCGGCCATCGCGGTCGAAGTCGGCCAGCAGGGCACCGAACTTCATCGGCGCACGGCTCGGCCCCGCGAGCCCCACCTCCGCGGCAACGTCCGCGAAGCGCGTGGGCTTCTCGCCGGTTCTCTTGAAGAGCGAGTTCGGTTCGTTCGAGAAGTTGGCCACGACCGCCGCGAAGTTTCCGGGTGAGAGTTCCCCGGCGTCGATACCCATGCCGCCGCGCGGTCGGCCGTCCGCGTAGGCGAGACCAGAGTAGAGGCCGACTTCCTCATAGCGTCGACCGCCGCCCGGTGCAGGCACGTTGTGAAAGTAGAAGTTGCGGACCGTGTCGTTGGCCACGATGAGATCGGGCCAGCCGTCGCGGTCCGGGTCGCAGACGACGACGCCGAGCGATTTGCCGATGGCCGCGGGTTGGCGTTCGGGGCCGCTCGATTCCAGCAAATGAACTCCGGCCGCCGCCGAGACATCTTCGAACTTCTTGCCATCGACGTTGCGAAAGAGTTGGCACTGAACGCCGGGGAATTGCTGCGGCGGCACGTAGGCCCGCGTGCCGCCGGTGAGGATCGCCTTCACGCCCAGATCGAAGGCCGGAGACCACGCGAGGTAGTTGCACACGAACAGATCGAGCCGGCCATCGCCGTCGAAGTCCAGGAACGCGGCCGATGAAGGAAAAGCGAGCGGCTCGGCGCGGTTCAAAAAGTCCTCGAAGCTGCCCTTCGGCCAGATCGGCAGTGGGAAGCCCGCCGCCAAGGTCACGTCCTCGAACCGCTTCCCTTCGACGTTTCGGAACAAGCGATTCCCGCCGATGGCGGTGATGAAGAGATCGGGCCAGCCGTCGTTGTCGAAGTCGCCGACGGCCACACCCATGCCGTAGATCTCGATGGCGAGCCCGACCGAAGCGCTCACGTCTTCGAAGGTGCCGTCGCCTCGGTTGCGGTAGAGCGCCTGCGTCGCTTTACCGGTTGGGGGATCGGGCTGCCCCGGCCAAGGCCGGCCGTTCACGAAGAAGAGATCGGGCCGGCCATCGCGGTCGAAGTCGATGACCGCGACGCCGCCGCCCATCGTTTCGGGCAGCAACTTCCTCCCGGTCGCTCCGTTCACGTGGCGAAAGTTGATGCCCGCTGAAGTCGTGACCTCGGTGAATTGGAGCGGAGCGGCGGGCGCTTCCACTTCCGTTCGCGGCAAGAACCGGTACGCCGCGAAGCCGAGGCCAACCGCGAGGAGTGCGAGCAACAACCAGCGGGAGAGGCTCATGGGAGCAACGCAGTTATTTCTTTGGGGCGGGCGACTCGCCCGCTTAGGTGAGCGGCCGAGACGGCCGCGCTCCCAGGGAATTATTTCTTTGGGGCGGGCGACTCGAATACGTTACTGCGCTCCAACGGCAACTGAAAGGCGTCGGCGATCCGCGTCGTGGAGTTGCACCACGACGCGTACCAAATCAGATCGACGGTTCGATCCTGGCCGAACAGGTTCGCTACTTCTTCCCGTTCTTCACGTATTTGTCGAACCAGGCGAACTGCTCGAAGAGCACGTGCTCCACGGATTCGCGGGCCTCGTAGCCGTGGGATTCATGAGGCAGCATCACGAGGCGACAGGTGCCGCCATTGCCGCGAATCGCCTGATAGAGGCGTTCGCTTTGCACGGGGAAGGTGCCGGGGTTGTTGTCGGCCGCGCCGTGAATCAGGAGCAGCGGTTCGTTGATCTTCTCCGCGTGGTTGAACGGCGACATCTTCGCGTAAATCTGCGGGGCTTCCCAGAACGTGCGACGTTCGTTCTGGAAACCGAACGGCGTGAGCGTGCGGTTGTACGCCCCGCTGCGGCCGATGCCGGCCTTGAACAGATCCGAATGGGCGAGCAGGTTCGCCGTCATGAACGCACCGTAACTGTGCCCCATTACGCCGATGCGGTCGCGATCCACACCCAGTTCTTCGGCCTTGTCGATGGCCGCCTTCGCGTTCGATACCAGTTGTTCGATGAACGTGTCGTTCGCACTCGCCGGCGGGCCGACGATCGGCATCGAGACCTCCACCACGGCGTAACCCTGCGTGAGGAAAAACAGGTGCGAGAAGCCCCCGACGGCAGTGAAGCGATGCGGTGAACCCACGACCTGACTTGCCGTATCGGCGGAGGCAAACTCGACGGGATAAGCGTAGAACACGGCGGGCAGTTTCTCGCCGTCCTTGTGGCCGGGCGGCGTATGCAGCGTGAACGAGATCGTGGTGCCGTCGGCCCGCTTGGTCGTCACGAGTTGCTTCTTGGCCTTGCGAAGCTCGGGAGCCGGGTCGGCGTTGTCGGTCAGTTTCTTGTCGTGAACGCCGTCGCGAATGAAGAAGTTCGGCGGCTCGGTCGCGGACTCGTGCCGCACCAGGAACTTCGTCCCCATCGCGTTCAGAATCGCAACCACATCTTCGTAGACGCCGTCGGTGCAGTGGAAGACGCGTTCGCTCTTGCCGGTCTTCACGTCGAAGCGATCGAGGAACGGGCGGTCGCCCTTGGGCGAGGCACCGGGGCCGGAAAGCCAGATGGTGTCGCTGGCCGCGTCGCCAGCGGTTCGCAGCACGCGATGGCCGCTGGACAGCGTGCGGGTCAGCGGCGTGCCGGGGTCGCCATAGCGATCCTGCGACGACCGCTCGAAGAGCAGCCGCGGGTCTTCGCCGAGGAGCGAGGTACTGGAGGCGAGGAAGGTGCGGGACCACTTGCGTTCGCGGTCGTAATCGCGAACGAGCATGCGGTTGCCGACGGCGAGGAAATCGATTCCAGCGAAGCGATGCTCGACCTTCATGAGTGGCACGGGGCCGCGGTTGCCGCCGATGCTCAGGGTGATGACCGCGTCGCGGTGCGGGACTTTCAGCTTGGGGTCGCCGCCGTCCTGGGCTTCGACCCAAATCAAGGTATGTGGCATCGTCGGCACCCAACGCACGGCGCGCGGGCCGGTCGGCACGCCTTCGATCGGCACCTTGTCCTGCAACGGCAACTCGGCAACGGTCGCGATCACGTTCCCTTTCGCGTCCCAAACTTCGACATCGCGTGGGAACGACGAGAAAGGATGCAAGTAAGAGAACGGTGCCGTGAGCTTCGACACGAGGAAGTAGTCGCCGCTAGGCGAGGGGTCGGAACTCGTGACGATCGCGGGCTTGCCGACGGGTGCGATCGCTCCGGCGAGGTTCACGACCGCCAGTTGCGAGGTGCCGTGGTAGGTGAAGAGCGCTTCGTCGTGGGGGTTCTGGAGCATGTCCGGGAAGGTGCGGACCGGTGCGGCCTTGCCTTCGGATTGCTGGACGACCGGGCCGCCTGGAGCAAGCGGCGCGACCGGAGCCGCGCCCCGCTTCTCGGGGATGAGTTGAACCAGCAGCGAGGCGTTGTCCGGCATCCACTGGAAGTCGCTGCCGATGGCGTCGTTCATCGTCACGTTCGGTACTTGGATCAACTTGCCGTCGGTAGCGTTCGCGACCCACAGGCCGATGCCCTTCTCCGTCGTGACGGGAACGGCGAAGTGCTTGCCATCCCCGGACCACGTGGGGAAGCCGAGCTTGCCCGGAGGTAGCTCGAGTTTCGTTTTCTCGTTCTTGGCGAGGGAGAGGAGGGTGAGGCCGACGACGCGGGGGGCGCGGGCCGGGCCGTTCGTCCGCGGGTTGATTCGCAGGCCCGCAAGCCGCAGCGTCGGTTCCGCCAGATCCGCGATCGGCGGATAGCGATCCGATTGAACGAAGAGCAGATGCTCGCCGGACGGGCTGACGGAAACCGAGGGCGAACTCGGGGCGTGCAGGATGTCGAGTACGGCCTGCGGCGGCTTCCTGTAGGCGTCCTGGGCGGTGGCGTCTGCCGCTGAGAATGCGGCCAGCGCCATCCCGCACCACATCGCGCTGCGCTCGGACATCGGCTCGCTCCCTATCCGGAGAAGGATCCTGAGACGGCAGTTTAGCGAATCGCCATGACTCTGAGTATCGATCGAGTGCCTCAACGCATGGTTCGTTGCCGAATGTGCCCCCGAAGGGAGCATCCCGATTATTTATGAAACTCGTATTGACTCGATCGCCGCTCTTTAACTAGGCTACTTTCACTTCGCCCCCATTTCGCCCCACAGGACTGTGGCTTTTCTCGCTGGCAGGATGTCGAACCATTTCGCGAGATGATTCGCACGAGAACTCCGACCCCGGCAGTCGATCTGCCGCGAATGGAGCGCGTCGCCCACACCTACAACGTCATCGCCATCCTGCCGTTGAAATCCGGCACCAATTTCAACACCGTCAGCTCGGGATTCCAAAGCGTTGTCGTGCAGTGAATGAATCAACTGCCGGTGCCGTGCCTCACGCACGGCCCGGCGGGCTTTAGGAGG
>JAYTGN010000176.1:0-13765 GCA_043733485.1 Gemmataceae bacterium | reverse complement strand
GTGAAGGCGATTGATGTGAACGCGCTCAATCGTTTCAACCGCAGCCTCGAATACGACGGCCTCGGCCCGGACTACGCGCGCTTCGTGATCGAGGAAGTTTTGCCCGAGGTGGAAAAACAAAAAACCAGCGACGGTCGCGCGATTCATCTTTCCAAAAAAGGCAACGACCGGAGCATCGGCGGCTCGTCGAGCGGCGCGATCGCGGCGTTCACTGCGGCGTGGGAGCGGCCGGATGCGTTCACTCGCGTGTTTTCGTCGATTGGCACGTTCGTCGGACTGCGCGGCGGCAACGCCTATCCGACGCTCGTGCGCAAATACGAGCCGAAGCCGCTGCGCGTTTTCCAGCAGGACGGCAGCGCGGACTTAAACATTTACGGCGGCGACTGGTGGATGGCGAACCAGGAGCTTGAGCGCGCGCTGACATTCGCAGGCTACGAGCACGAGCACGTCTGGGGCGACGGCGGACACAACGGCAAGCACGGCGGCGTACTCATGCCCGAAAGCCTCAAGTGGCTCTGGCGCGAGACGAAGTGAAGTGAACGACCCGGCCCCTGACGGGGCTCGGCTCGCCTACGCGAAATGAAGAAGCACCGGCTGAAAGCCGGTGCCATCCCGAGTTGAAACCACTCCCAGCAACGCACTCAGTCTGGATCGTTGGGGATGCCGTCGTTGGCGCAGGCCAGTTTTTGCAAGCTGGCGAGGCTGATGCTTTCCCGCAGGCTTCGGACCGAACCATCGCCCATCGTCACATTGCAAACCCCGCCCGAGTGGAAGCCGTAGAGTTCGCCCTGATTCCAGGCGTTGATCGAGAGCCCACCAGGAGTGTTACCTGCGTTACTCACTTTGCCCGCCGGCGCGGAGCCCGGCGTGATCGGGCCGCGCGTCCCCGCACACACGATGTTATTGCTCTCGGAGGCCCAGGCACCGCGAACGCCCCACGAGGCGCTGGAGCCGTCGTCGTACATCTTGCTTGCGGCCCAGCCTTGGTTGCGGTAGCCCGATTCGCCGATCATGATCGTGTTGCTCAGCCCGTCTCCCGCGGCCAAGAGGTTGGTGCGGCGATTGGCTGCAAGTACGGAATTGAACGAGGCATCGCCAGCGGCGAGGCTTGGGGGAGTGAGCCCGAGTGCCTGCCACACGGAGGGATTGCTGTTGGCTCGGGTCACGGGCCAGTAGTCTCCGCCCGCAGGAACCCAACCGCCGGCGGCCGGATTGTTGATCGTGTGCTCGCCGGGAACCGAGGGGCACTCGTAGGTCTTGATTCGAACGCTCGAACTCGGACGGTTCGCGGGGTCGTTCCAGTTGAGGCGGAAGTTGTAGCCGCCGGTCGAGGCGCGGAGTACGTTGTCCTGCTCGATGTAAGGCAGCATGATCGAGAGAAACCCGTGCCGGGCGTAATGGCTGCCGCTGGTACCGGTCTGGCCGACTTTCAAGAACTCGGCCAGGTCGGGGATCGGGCCTCCCGAGGGATTGCTCACGATGGCCGGCGGCAGCGTCCGGTTCGCACTTTCGTAGTTGTGGACGGCCAGGCCCAGCTGTTTCAGGTTGTTCTGGCACTTCGTACGGCTGGCGGCTTCCCGGACCTTCTGGACCGCAGGCAGCAGCAGCCCGATCAGGATCGCGATGATGGCGATGACGACGAGTAGCTCGATCAGAGTGAAGCCGGATGTATGGCGGCGTAGGCGCATGAAGTACCCTCCGAAAGAAAAATGGGCGTTCGATGGTGACGAACTCGGGAAAGATCCCGAACCACGTTTCCCCGTCGGGGGCCGGGCGGTCGTGAAGACGCCCAGCGGCTTGGCATCCAACAGTCGATCGGAACACACCGTCAGGTTACACGCAGCGGAAGCCCCGTCAAACGAAGATTCGGTGAAGCTCTGGGGTACACTTCGCTCGGAAAATCCGACGATTCGCGGCTTCGGGCGAATCGTCGCGATGTTCGTGGCGTTCGAGCGAACAATAAGAAGGAGAGAGGTGTCAGACTTCAATCTGCGGAGAAAGAATCAATCGTCAACAGCGTCCACCTCCAACCGCGCCGGTTCACTCGGGGAGGATATCCCATGCGTACCCATCTACGGAAACTGTTCTGGGCTCTGGCGGTGGCCCTGACCGTGGGGTTCGCGACGACCCCAAGTGTCGAAGCATCTGAAGCTTCCGGCACGCGAACGGAAGCGACCCCGCGTCGCGAGACGCTCTGGGGCCTGCCCCGCGACGACCCCGCGATTGCCGTTGGGGCCATCGTCGGCGGTATCGGGATTCTCGTACTCTTCGCGTGGATTGCGTCCCACGTTGGCGACGAGAGCTAATTATTTCTTGGGAGCCGGGAGGACGATGGCGATGTCGTTCGGCCCCGGCACGACCGTCACGGGTTTGATCGAAGGAATCGGTTCCACCGAACTGCCCGTGATCTGATCGCCGCCTCCCGCCGGCATGTACAGCACGCGATAACTGCCTGCGGGAGCTCCCGACTTCTGGCTGCTGCCCTTTTCGAGGGAATGGATCGTCCCGAGTTTAAAGGTGCCGTCGCTCGCCACATTTCCTCCCACGGTGAAGTCGGAATTCGCGCTGTCCTCACCTCGGAAGATGATGTAGCCGCCGGTGGGGGTCTGGCCGCCGATTTTCACGCTTCCCTTCACGCTGTGCAGCTCCGGCCACTTGGTGGAGCTGCTGGACGAGCAACCGGCGGCCGCCACAAGCGCGGCCGCGAAGAGTAGGCTTCGCATGGTTACCAGTCGCTCCCCAGGGTGTTGCCGTCGCGCGGATCGCAGGCGGCGGTCCACGACGCGTTGCTGATGGAAGGGGAGAGGAACCGCGCACTGCCGTCGGCCAGGCCGACCATCATGCCCGTCGGGTGAGGCGACTGCGCCCGCGCCGGATCGCACTGCGTTTGCCAGTTCGGACTGACTTGAAATTGCAGAACCGACATCGGATACCCCGCTCCGGGGTATTTGTTGAAGTTGTTGTGGGCGAACGCGGCTCGCCAGACGCTGTTCGAATCGGCCCAGAGGCTACCGTACATGTAGCCGATGCCGCCGCCGAACCCGCAAGTGCCGTAGTTCTCGGCAAAGAAGATCGTGTTCGAAGTGCCATCCGCGATCTGCGCCACGGTCAACGTGCCCTCACTGTGGCCGCCCAAGGGATTGCCGAACAGCAGGTAGTTCGCCGAGTAGCAGGAGGCGGCCCAGTTGTTCGCGCCGCCGTAAGTCGTCAAGCACTTCCCGTTCGCGATCGAGACGTCGGACGGGCAAATGTAGGTCTTCACCACTTTGTCGTACTGGTTCCCGTACGGGATGCCGGGATTGCAGGCCCGGTACACGTTGTCTTGCTCGACGTGGGGCAGGAGCCACGTGAAGATCGTGTAGTTGTACGGCCCGTTGTAAGCCGGTGCCGCTCGCCTGATCCGCGAGTCGGCATTGTCCGCACACAGCGGAGGCAACGCACCGTTGGTGTCGTTGCAGTTGTGGGCCGCGAGGCCGAGCTGATGCAAGTTGTTCGCGCAGTTGCTGCGAGCGGCGGCCTCGCGCACCTTCTGAACCGCGGGCAGCAGTAGCCCGATGAGAATCGCGATAATCGCGATCACGACGAGTAGCTCGATCAGGGTGAATGCAGACGCGGGGCGTCTCCGGGACATGGCTCTCTCCCGAATGGATGAAACGGCGGGGCGAAAATGAGAGGTATAACACCTTGAGCTTACCCCTTTGCCTTTCGGAGTGCAAAGGGGAAATGCACGGCTTCGCCAATTTTTTCGACGGGGGTCGAGGCCGTGGTAACAGTTGGGAGCGTACCCATGCATTTTCCCCGAAGGGGTTAGAGCCCTCAGCCCAGGGTCGCGAACGAAGTTCGCGCACCCTGGGGTCACGCGATCGCACTCTTGGATACCCAACCGCCTCCCCAGGGTGCGCCGCTACCGCGGCGACCCTGGGCTGAGGGCTCTAACCCCTTCGGGGTAAATACCTTGTGGGTACACTCCCAACCTGTTAGCACGACCATCAACAAATCTGACGCCCACCCCACGAGGTGCACGAGGTGGAGGAGTAGATTAAGAGCATAATAGCCTCTTCACTCTTCGTCGAACTCGCCGCCGGAACCCATGCAAGCGAGAATCGTTCAGGCGGCTTCCACGCCAGCCCGCGCCAACACGGATCGTACAGTCGATTGCCGGGCAGTCTCTTTCAGACCACGTCTTCAGCCCAAAACCTTACGGCCAAGCCATGTAACCCCATGAATTCTGGGCAATGCCGCTTTTTGTATCGATTGATCCGCAGGTACAAATGAACGCGAGTTCAAGGCGCGAAACGCCGCGAATTGAACAGAAAAGCATGGCCGGCACGCTACTTCTCGCCCTTCTCGATCGGGTTCTCACCTTCCGCTTCTTGGGCCACGAGCACGCGAAGGCCGACGGCGGCGTTGAGGCGGTTCAGGGCCTGCCAGTAGTCGGTGAGGTTGCCCAGCGTGTTGCGGAGTCGATCGCGGTAGGCACGCTCGGCATCCAACGCATCGACCAGGTCCTTGGTGCCCTTGCGGTAGGCCGCGAGGGTTTCATCTCGAACCTCGCGGGCCGCGGTGAGCGAGGGGCCGTCTTCCCCGGTCACGCCGTTGAGCGCCTCCGTGTACTCGGCAACGGCCTGCTCCACCTCGGCCCGGGCATCGGCCGTGGCCACGATGAGTGCCGCCCGCGTGGATCGCCCCGCAGCTTCCGCGCCCAGAATGCGACCCTGATTGCGATCCGTGAGCGGAAGCGTTCCGTTCAAGGCCACCGTCCAGAGCCAGGGGCTGCGGAAGCCCGTGATGCGATATTGATCCTGATAATCGACCCCGGCCGTGACCGCGACTTGCGGGTAGGCGCGGCGTCGCTCGCGCGCGATCGCGGCGTCGGCTGCCGCAATCGCGCGGCGCGAAGTCTGCAAGTCCGGGCGGTTCTGCTCGGCAATGGCCCAGGCCCGCGTCACGCTCAAAAGCGGTGCCGCGGCGCGAACCGCGAGCGTGCCCCGCACCACGAAGTCCGGCGTGTCCGGCGGGCGACCGATCCGCGCCTGCAACTTGGCTTTCGTCGTCTCGGCGGTGGCACGCCGCTTCCGCAGTTCGCGCTGGGCATCGAGTACCGCCAACCGCACGCGGCGAACTTCCAAGCTCGTCTTGGTCTCGTCCTTCACCCGATCGCGGGCGGTCTTTTCCAATACTTGCAAGGCCTCGATGGCTTGCTGGGCGAGGCCCACGGCCGCATCCGCTTCGAGTGCATCGTAGAAGCTATCGACGGTGAGCGCGATCTCGCGGCGAATCAAATCGGCGAAGTCGGCCTGTGCCACGTCGATGTTCGCTCGCGCCGCGGCCTGCGCCGCCACGCGCTTCCCGAACACCATCCAATCGATGGGCATCGTGAGGTAGGCGTCGTACTGCGGAGGGCCGCCCTGGTTCTCGAAGCTGATGGAAGATATGGGAAGGAGTTGGGCATCCGCGAGGAGCATGGGATTCGGGATGAGCGATTCGCCGACGTAATCGCTCTGGGCGAGGCGGACGCGCTCCTCGCCCACCTTCAACCGCATGTTGTTCAGCACGCACTCGCGGACGGCATCGGGAAGCGTGACGGCGGGCCGCTGGGCGACGGGCACGATCGGCGGCTCGGGCGGTGCAGTTTCCGGAGGCGGCACCGGTGCGGCGTCCACAAGGTAGCGAGGCAGCGGCGCGCTCTCGTACGCGGGTGGCGTTCGACAGCCCAACCCGAGCACCGCGACCAAAGGCACGCCGATCCAGAAACAATTGCGCACGGCCCCCCCAGGCACATTGCGATGATTGAACGAAGGCCAATGCGGATAGTCGGCCACCCGAACGCGGTCAATGCCAACCCGATTGCTGAATCGCGAACCCGGCTTGACAACGTTGCCCGATCTGCCAATAACCCTTACCCGCCCACGAGCCGGCAAGGACGCCGGCGACGAGTTCGCAAGAAGACGACGAGCAAGGAGGCCGCTGTGAAGCCCGATCCGGTTCCGCTGTGCGACATTCAGGTTCAATACCGCGCCCTGAAGAGCGAGATCGATTCGGCGGTGCTGCGCGTGTTGGAATCGGGGCAGGCGATCCTCGGGCCGGAAGTCGCGGCGTTCGAAAAAGAAGCCGCCGCCTACTGCGGCGCGGACTACGCCATCGGCTGCGGATCGGGCACCGACGCACTCGTGCTCGCGCTCCACGCCCTCGGCATCGGGCCCGGCGACGAAGTCATCGTGCCGCCGTTCACGTTTTTTGCCACGGTCAGCAGCGTCTGCCGCGTCGGGGCCACGCCCGTCTTCGCGGACATCGACCCGCTCACGTTCAACATCGACCCAGCCGAGATCGAGGCGAAGATCACGAGCCGCACGCGGGCCATCATTCCGGTACACCTCTACGGCCAATGCTGCGACATGGACCCGATTCGCCAACTGGCGGACGATCGGGGCATCTCCGTGGTCGAAGACGCGGCGCAGTCCTTCGGCGCGGAATATAAGGACGTGCGGTGCGGGTCGTTGGGTGCTGTGAGTTGCTTCAGTTTCTACCCGACCAAGAACATCGGCACGCTCGGCGACGCCGGGCTCGTGACGACTAACGACCCGGACCTGGCGAAGAAGCTCACGGCCCTTCGCGTTCACGGCTCCGAGGTGAAGTACTACCACAAGTATCTCGGCTACAACATGCGGTTGGACGCCGTACATGCGGCGATTCTGCGGGTGAAGTTGCCTCACGTTCCGAACTGGCTGAAGGGCCGCGAGCGAGCCGCGGAGCGATACGACGCGCTGATCGAGAAGCATCAGTTGGACGATTTCTTAGCGCGACCGGTGTCGAAGCCGGACCGCAGGCACGTCTTCAATCAGTACGTGGTCCGCGTTCCCGCGGCACACCGCGAGCCGCTCGTTCAGCACCTTAAGGACAACGGCGTCGGCGTCGAGGTGTACTACCCGCTCGCTCTGCACCAACAGGAATGCTTCAAGTATCTCGGCTACCGCACCGGCGACTTCCCGGTGAGCGAGGAAGCGACCCGCACGGTACTCGCGTTGCCGATGTTCCCGGAGATCACCGCGGCGCAACAGGATCGCGCCGTGACTACGATTGCGGGTTACCTGCGGCAGCGGTTGCGATTGGCGGCGTGATACCCGGCCGCAGGCGGCCGGAAATCGGGCGCTTTCGATTGCCGCTTCCCGCCACCTCCGGCTACAGTGTGAGGGTTCCCACCCTCCCCACCGCGACACCCTTCATGACCACCAACGCCCAGCCGCTCACGCCATCGGCTCAAAAGCCGACGCGCGTTCGCTACTCGATCCTCGGTTTGCTTTGCCTCCTGGCAATGATCACCTACATGGACCGCGCCATGTACGGCAGCGCGAAGGGCGACATGATGGCGGCCCTCGGGCAGCCCGAGGAGAACTTCTTCCTGGTTCTCGTCTTCTTTCAACTGGCCTATGCACTCTTCGAAATTCCCACTGGGTGGATGGGCGACATGTTCGGTCCGCGCAAAACGCTGATCCGAATCGTTCTGTGGTGGTCGCTCTTCGTGGCGTTGACAGCCTGCGCGGGAACGATCTTCCCGCTCGCGTCCTGGGGCATGGCCGCCTTCGTCATCTTCCTCCTCATCCAGTTCTGTTTCGGCATGGGGGAAGCAGGTGCCTTCCCGAACATCTCCAAGTCGATCTACAACTGGTTCCCCGAGAATCGGCGCGGATTCGCCAAGGGTATTACCTGGACGGCGGCCCGCCTCATGGGTGGGCTCACGCCCTTCATCTGGGTGCTGCTCGTCACGATTGGCGGGCTGGAGTGGCGGGAAGCGCTGTGGCTGTTCGCGGGAGTCGCCGTGATTTGGTGCGTGGCCTTCGCCGCTTGGTTCCGCAATAAGCCCGAGGAACATCCCGCGGTGAACGCGGCCGAAGCGGAACTCATCAATGCCGGCAAAGGACATTACTCGGGCACCGGCGGCGTGCCCTGGCGAAAAATCTTCACCAACAAGAACGTACTCGGGCTCTGCCTCATGTACATGGTGACCAATTTCAATTGGTACTTCCTCATGTACTACCTGCCGAGTACGCTCAAGGGCCAATTCCCACAGTGGAACGCGGACAACGAAGGGAAGTTGCTCCTCGCGCTGCTGGCCGGCGCTCCCCTACTCGTGGGCATGGGAGGCTGCATGCTCGGCGGTTACCTCACGGATTGGTACATCGGGCGAACCGGCGACCGCAAGTGGGGCCGCCGACTCTTCCCCATGATCGGGTACGGTATGGCCGGCCTCTGCTACCTGATCGCCACGTTCTTCACCGATAATCTCGTGATCTTCGCCACCTGCCTCATCCTCGTCGGATTCTTCAACGATCTCATCATGGGTCCATCTTGGGCTACGGCCCAGGACATCGGCCGACGCTATTCGGCCATCGTATCGGGGACCATGAACATGGTGGGGAACCTCGGCGGAGCGCTCGGCTTGCTCATCACCGGCCTCATCCTCGCAGAGTACACCGTCAAGGAGACGACCGCCGGCGTCGAGAAAAGTGTGGTTCAACCGGCGGGGTTCATCATCTGCTTCACGATGTACGCCACCATCTATGGCCTCGGCGTACTCTCGTGGTTGTTGATCGATCCGACCAAGCCGATCGAGGCGGAGGAGCCGAAATTGAATTGAGTCAGTCGCCGTCGATGGCTTTCAGCCCTGGGAGCGCGGGCGTCCCGCCCGCAGCACTTTCTAAGGCTCCAGCGGTCGAGAGTTGCGCCTTTGTGTGTTAAGCCAAGCGGGCGGGACGCCCGCGCTCCCAGGGTAGGACTGTCAGTCGCCGTCGATGTCGGTCCATTGCGTGACGTCGAGGCGGGAGTGCAAGCTGCACTGATTCGATTCGGGAAGGTTCTGATAAGCAGTCGAGCCGGCCGGGCCGAGGTGGGGTACGGCCGAGAGCGGAATCGCCGGGTACTCGCGGTAGATCGTGACGTCGTCGCGGCTGTCGGCAATGGCGAGCCCGGCGATGGGGACGGCCCGCATCAGAAGTTCCCGCACGGCTGCGCCCGAGGGACCGTCCGGGGCCGATGCTACTACGATCTCAGTGTTCGCCCAGGGACCGTTCGCCACCCATTCGGGCTCCGCCTCCGCATAGGCCTGCGCGACGCCTTGTTCCGCCAGTTGCTTCGTGCGGAATCGCTCGGCGAACATGGCACCCAAATCGACGTCGCCCAAACGCGTGTCCAAGTACGATCGCGCTTCCTCGCGCAGGGTTCGCACCACTCCATCGGCACCGGCCCCGGAGTTGAAGCACGCTTGAAACAGGCCGCCGAGTTCCGGCTCCAGCGCCCGTTGCACGCGGCGATCAACCTCCGCGAGATCGTCGTCGTTCAAGACCGCGAGGAACCGCTGAACGGCGTCCGCCACGCCCAGGCAACCGGGCGGCATGAGCCGTCGCGGGCCCGGAATCAGATCCATCGGTTCCGGTTCGAGGTGCGTCGAGGCAGCTTCCATCCGCTGCCGAGCCTCGACGACATTGCCGAGTTGAGCGGACAGCACATCGCGAACGGCCCGATAAACTTCGCCCAGTTGGCGGTAGGTGAAGGCTTGGTACCGCGCTCGCGGGAACTGCCTGAGCGCCTCGGCGATTTCCGCGGCCGTGGGCTTCCGCACGCCGCGCTGGTGGTGTACGTACTGCACGAGGCACTCGTAGCCGGCCACGGCCTTCGAGTCGGCGGTACTCGCGTCCGTGAGGTACGTGTCGAGGACGCGATCGGTGGTTGCAAGAAATTGACGCAGCACTTCCTCGGCCCCGGCCAAGCGGAACTGCGGATCTTCGACCAGCGAGTGCCCGAGCACCGAGAGTTCGATCGCGAATCCCTCGGCAGCATGTGCGGCGGCCTGCTGAACGGCTTCTTCACCCGCCGTGGGCTCGCGCTTGGCCGGCGACGCGGGCGGCCCGAACATCTTCAACAAACGATCCACGGCGACCGAGACTTTCTCCGGTTCGGGGAGCCGTGCCAGCCAACCGCGCGGGACCAGTGGCTCGGTGGTGAGCGAGATCAGCTCTTCGACCTTCCCGCCGACGGTCCGTTCCATCACTTGTTGGAAGTGGGCGAGAATCGCGTCGGGTTCGAGGCCGAGTTGGGTCCAGCGGGTGGCCGACCAACCGGGGATCACTTCGCGGGCGCGCTTGCCGTTGGGCACGATCCAGTTTTTGAGAACGCTGCGGGTGACGGTGGCGGCGGTCCGCGTGACGACCTCGGCTCGCGGCCAGTCGAAGGCCGCGACCCCGAAGGTTCCGAACATCACGCTGGAATTGCCGTTCTCCAAGGAACGCGTGCTGCGGTGATCCTCGGTGACTCGCCCGATCGGCGTGAAGAGTTCGAGGCGCAGAAAATCGGCGGCGTCGGAATACGGCTTCAACGCGGCTTGAGTCGAATCCTCGGTGCGGAGCGCGGCCACGGGCACGACGCGGGAACCGGGCTTCTGCGCGGTACCGGAGCCCGACGGGCGCAGTCGAGCGATCGGAGCGGGAATAGCGGTGGGGGTTTTCGTACGCGGCAGAGGCATCGCGCCGCTGCCCGCTGGCGTGCTCTTCAACGGATGCAAACCCGCCGCCGAGCCAGGCAGCAAGTAGTAGCGCGAGAACGGAGCGTCCTTCTCGCGGGTCTGCCCGTTGCGGTCGTCGTAGTGGGCCGTGAAGACCGTGTTAACGCGAGAATAGTGATTGAGTTCAGTGAGCGCTGCGTAGGTGTTCCCCAGTGCTTGCGGCGGCGTGAGCATGGCATCGGCGGGCGGCACGATGAGCAAGCCGATCACTTCCGGATTCTCGTAGCCCATCCGCTTCATGCGGGCTCGCACGGCGTAGGCCACGTCGATGAACATCCCCCCCCCCGTGCCGCCGGCGATGCCGGCAACGACGTAGATTCGCGGCCGATTCGTGCGCCGACGCAGACCGGTTCGCTCTTCCGTTAAGTGGAGCGAATCCGGAGTGAGAGAAGCATCCAGTTCCGCGTGAATCTTGGACATCAACTGGCGATAGTGGTCGCAGAAGGCGAGCCGGCCCAGGAGCCGGAATCCGAGCGTGCTCGGCGTCCGCGGGATGCGGTAGAGCAACTGTTGATCGAACCAGCCCTCGATGAGGGTGCGACCGTTGAGCCGCGGCTTCATGTAGTGGCTGGGCCGATTCAACTTCGTCGAGAAGATGTCGTCGTGACGCAGGCCGGCGAGGCGTTCGTCCGGGCGGGTCTTGGCGGCTTCATCGAGCGCGTCCGCGTCGGTGTCCACGAAGAGCGTGCGGACGAGCGGCGTGCATTCCGGCGGGCCGTACCGTTCCGCCAAATCGAAGCGCAAACGCTGGAGAACGCGGAGCCCGGATTGGCCGATACCGATGATGAGCGCGGGCCGTAGCGGCCCGTTGCCGGCCACTTCCGGCGGGGCGGGCGTGAATACCGGTTGATAGCTGTCCGTGTCCGCGAGCGACTTCGGGAAAGGCGTTTCGAGCGTGAGCGCGGAGATGCCGCCGTGAATCGCGGGCGTGAAGGGAAGCTCCGTCGGCTGCGATCGCTGAGAGAAAATCGCCGAGCCGGAGTTCCCGCTCGCATCGCGCAAAGTTCGGATGAACATGCTCACGTTCGGCCAGCGATCGTCGGGTTTCTTCGAGAGCGCCCGAGCCAGTGCCGGACGGTCGCAGGCCGGCGACGGAGCCAAGTTCGGAGGCAACTGGATGTGCTGCATCAACAGTTGGCTCATGCTGCTGCCGTCGAACGGCCGCTGGCCCGTGAGCAACTCCTGGTACACGCAGGCCAAGCTGTACTGATCGCAGTAGCGGGTCACAATGCCGTCGAACGTTTCCGGAGCCGCGTACACGGGTGTGATGCCGCCGGTCACGCTCGCCATCACGCCTTGCAGATCCTTCACCTGGCCGAAGTCTGCGACCTTCACGTGATTGTGAAGCATGAACAGATTCTGCGGCTTGATGTCCAGATGCTGAAGCTGGTGCTGATCGTTCATGAGGTCGAGCACCTCGGCGGTCTCGGCCATGTACATGAGCAGTTCGTCGCGCGGGATGCCGGGGAGGCCTTTGTCGCGGCACTCGCGGAAGCGGTCCCACAGGTTGCAGTCCGCCAGCTCCATGGTGATCATGAGCCGGCCATCGACGATGTCGTACCGATCGAGCGCGAGCAGGTACGGATGGCGAACCATCTTGACGCGTTTGAGCGCTTTCAATTCCTGCTCGGCGTAGCGAATCAGGTCGTTGTCTTGGCTGCGGAGGTCGCCGAAGATGACCTTCACGGCCTTGAAGATGCCGCCGGGGGCTTCGCACTTCCAGACTTCGCCGAACCCTCCGGAGCCGAGGCGTTCCAGAAGTTTGTAGCCGGGAACGGGTTCGGCCTGAGATTCGATGCGGACGGACATCGGGTACGGCCCGGAAAGGGGAGCGGGTGCGCAGGACAGTTGCGCCGTCCGAACCGTAGCACAAGATTTCTGCCCCGGCGAAAGAAGTCGGCCGCAGTGTGAAGAAAGGTTAGCGCCGCGATCGAGCTCGCCCACACGCCGCCCGTCCAGGTCGGTCCGAACGGGGTTTCGTCCTCCAGGCCGGTCAGGCCCGCGACCGTCAGCCGCGTCCGACGCCGCAGTCCGGCCACCACCGTCGCCTGGCCTGCCGCGTTCGTACCACAATTCAAGCCAGACCCTATTTAAGATCGGCGTTGAGGCCAACTCGGTTTCCGGAGTACCATCGCGCGGTTCCCCGGAGGAGCTTCATGGCCCGCAAGCCTCGTCGAGTTGCCATCGATTACGCCGTCTATCTCGCCGTGAGGCTGCTCGTCTGCTTCGTGCAAGCACTTCCTACCGCGCTGGCGTTCCGATTCGGAGCCTTTCTCGGTTGGCTCGGCCATCGCATCGACAAGCGCCATCGCGCCGTCGCGGCTGAAAACCTCCGCGCCGCGTTCCCGGAACTCGGCGCGAAGCCTCGGCAAGTCGAACGGCTCGTGCGAGCCTCGTACCGGCACATCGGCATCATGGTGGTCGAGATCGTTCTGCTCCCGCGCAAGCTGCACATCGCGTCGTGGCGGCGCTACTACACGATGGAAGGCGGCCTGGGTATGCTCGCGCCGCTTTACGGCCCGCGGGCCACGATCTTCGCCACCGCGCACTTCGGCAATTGGGAACTCGCCGGCTGGATGATCGGCCTCTTCGGGTTCAAGACGCACAGCATCGCCCGCGTCCTCGACAACCCGTTCCTCGAAAGCTACCTCAAGTGGTTCCGGCAAGCGACCGGGCAAACCATCATTGCGAAGAAGGACGACTTCGATCGCCTCACCGACGTGCTGCGGGCCGGCGGCAAACTCGGCACGCTTGCGGATCAGGATGCCGGCCCACGAGGCGTCTTCGTCGATTTCTTCGGCCGACCCGCGAGCACGCACAAAGCCATCGCCCTCATGGCCATCGAATTCGATGCACTCATCGTCGTGATCGGCGTGCCGCGGCTCGCCGAGCCCATGTACTACGGCGTGGTGGTGGAAGAGGTCATCGACCCGCGCGAATTCGAGGGGCGAACGGATGCGGTTCCCGCGATCACGCAGCGCTACACCGCGGCGCTGGAACGCATGATTCGCCGGCACCCCGAGCAATACTTCTGGTTCCATCGCCGTTGGAAGCACCAACCCGTGAAGCGCGAGAAGAAGGCGAAAGCCGCGTGATGAACCGTAGTCCACACGCTCCGCGAGAGGTTCTTCCTCACCACCCATCGAGTACCTCACCTCCGTCCCGCGTCACCGCGCCCCAGTAGATATGGGGCGCGACTCCGGGTGCGAT
>JAYTGN010000175.1:0-13777 GCA_043733485.1 Gemmataceae bacterium | reverse complement strand
GTGTTGGCGGAACTTCGACCGCTGTTGAAGCCGCGACATCTCGTGATCTCGATTGCCGCGGGCGTGACGCTTCAGACGTTGGGCGAAGCTTTGTCGGGTGGCACCGTGCTTCCAGCCGGTGCATCCGAAGCAGCCCCGGCTGGAAGCACGGTGCCACCCAGGATGCGCGTCATCCCAAGCTTAGACGAAAAAACCCGGCGCGGAGCCGGGTTGTTCGGTCGTCGTTCAGAAACCCGGTTTCGATCACTCGCCGACGAAAGGGAGCAGACCCATGAAGCGGGCTCGCTTCACCGCGTTGGCCGAGGCTCGCTGATACGTCGCGCACAGGCCGCTTCGCTTGCGGCTGTACAGCTTACCCTGGCCGGTCACGAGCTTCTTGAGGTTCGACACGTCCTTGTAATCGACGAACGCCGGCCGCGGGCAGCCTTCCTTGGTGCAAAATCGGCAGCGATTCTTCTGGGTCTTCCCGAGGTCTTTCGTCCGCATAATCGTACCTTGCAAGAGAATTATCAGGAAGGTTTAGCTTAGGAACGGAACGCGGAGCGGCAAGCGGATTTTCAGCCGGATCGAACCGAATTGAACGCCCGGCTTCTTTTCGGATCTTCCGGGGGAACTAGCGATCGATCTCGCCCATCACGACATCGACGCTGCCGACGATGGCCGGAACGTCCGCGATGAGGCAACCCTTGCAGAGTTCGCCGGCCACGCTCAGGTTGCAGAAGCAACTCGACTTCGCCCGCACCCGCAGCGGCACGTTCTCCTTGGTCGCCCGACCGACGACGTGGAAGCCCATCTGCCCGCGCGGGCACTCCGTCTCGACGTAGCATTCGCCAGCGGGCAAGTTCCGAGGCGGCTCCACGCGGTGCGAGTACTTCGTCCGCATCAGTTCCGCCAGCTTCACGGCCACCGGCCCCTTCGGGTCCTTCATCGCCTCCGGCCCGAGTTCGGCCTTCACCTTTTCCCCTTCGGCATGCAGCGCGTCGTACTTGTCCATCGCCTGCTCGGCGATCTTGATACTCTCGATGACCTCGAGCATCCGTATGTAGAAGCGGTGCCAGCAGTCGCCGATGACGGCATCGCGCGGCGCGGTGTCGAACGGCGGAATGGGAATGTCGAACTGGTACTGCTCGTAGCCCGAGTAGGGCTCGGTTTTGCGAAGGTCCCAGTCCGGGTCGCCTTTCGTGCGGTCGAGCGAGCCGCGGAGCATGGGGCCGGTGCAGCCGTAGCTGAGGGCCATTTCTTTCGAAAGGATACCGATGCCGGCGGTTCGCTTCACGAAGATGTGGTTGTTCGTGAGCAGGTCGTGGTACTCGGGGATGCGCGGCTTGAAGTACTTGAGGAAGTTGCGGCAGCGTTCGTTCCATCCGGGCGGGAGGTCGTCGTGAGCGCCGCCGATGGTGAGGTAGCTGTAGGTGAGGCGGGCTCCGCAGACGTCTTCGAACAAGTCGAGGATGTGCTCGCGTTCGCGGAAGGCGTACATGAACGGGCTGATGCTGCCCAGATCCAGGCCGTAGGCACCCATGCCGACGAGGTGCGAGGCGATGCGGTTCATTTCGCAGATGAGCACGCGGATGATCCGGGCCTTCTCGGGCACTTGCAGGCCGGCGAGTTTCTCGATGGCGAGCGAGTAGCCGAGGTTCATGTTCATCGCGGCGAGGTAGTCCATCCGGTCCGTGTACGGGATGAACTGGATGGGCGTGACGTTCTCGCCGATCTTTTCGGCGCAGCGGTGGAGGTAGCCCATGTGCGGGGTCACTTCGGAGATGACTTCGCCATCGGTGCGGAGCACGAGCCGGAGTACGCCGTGGGTGCTGGGGTGCTGCGGCCCCATGTTGACGAGCATTTCGTCGGTGCGAACGTCGAACTCGACGACGGTGGGATCGGCAATTTCAGGAGGCATAAAGTGTTCCTGTGTAGCCGCGACGCGCAGTCCTCGGAGCGGAGCGCGGGCACTACACGGGTTGATAAGGAGCCACGAAACTCCACGATTGTTGCGACTTCCCATCCTTTACGGGATTCTTTTCAACGTACCGGATCGAACGCGCGATGTCTGCCGGCTCTTCGAGGAACACGCTCCATTCGCCGCGCGACCAGCACCTCGGCGGTCGCTTCCCCGGCAGCGCGATCCCGGCGAAGGGATGAAGACCTTCTTCGAGCAACTTCCGGGTCGCGGCTCCCTTCAGTTGAATCACAACGTTCTCGATGTCCATCCGAAATCGTCCAGTGACGAGATGCACGTGCTCGGGGAGTATCGAACACGCCCAGACTGGCACTCCGGACTTCGCCACGTACTCGGCGAACCCATTTCCGATCGCGCGAGCCTGGAGGCCGGTGAATTTCACCGGGGTTCGCGCAAGACTCCCCTTGGTGGCGAGTCGCCGTTCGCGATCGTGAGGCCGCTGCGCCACGGAGCGTGTCTCGTCGGTCTTGGTGGCTTTGCCGCCGGCGAGGAACAGATCCCATGCTCCGACGAAATCGGACCACGAACCGCGCGGATCGTTGGGCAACCAGAATCCGTACGCACTGAAAATGACGTGGTAACCGATGACCATGCTCGCGCTCCGCTCCGAGGACTTCGCGTCGCGGCTACACTATACTATTTCCTCATGCACCAGCCACTCACCGGCCTCACCCCGGCCGTTCTCACGCCGTTCGATTCGCACGGCGACCTCAACCTCGCCGCCGTCGAGAAGCAGGTCGAGCTCTGCATTGCCGACGGCCTCACGAGTGCCTTCGTGGGCGGTACCACCGGCGAATTCAGTTCCCTCTCGATCCCGGAACGCAAGCTGCTCACTGGGCGCTGGCTCGATGTTTGCCGCGGGTCGAAGCTGCGGGTCGTGGTCCACGTGGGGTCGAATGCGCTGGTGGAAGCCGAGGAACTGGCGAAGCATGCCGAGAAGCATGGTGCGGCGGCGATCGCGACCGTTGCTCCAAATTACATGAAGCCGAAGAGCGTGGCTCAACTCGCGGAGTGGTGCGAGAAACTGGCCTCGAGCGCGCCGCGCACGCCGTTCTACTTCTACGACATCCCTTCCATGACCGGCGTGAGCCTCTCCATGCCGGAGTTCCTCGGCCAGGTTGCGAAGTCGATCCCGACACTCGCCGGGCTGAAGTTCACCAACTCGGACCTCATGGCCTTCCAGCAATTGTTGAACCTGGAGGGCGGGAAGTACGACGTGGTCTGGGGCTTCGACGAGTACCTGCTGGCGGCACTCGTGCTGGGTGCGAAGGGGGCGGTGGGCAGCACCTACAACTTCGCAGCGCCGCTCTATCACCGGATCATCGCGGCCGTGAAGGCCGAAGACATGGCAACGGCACGGGCCGAGCAGTTCCGCTCGGTACGGCTCATCGCACTCATGCAGTGTTATGGCTTTCTGGCATCCGCTAAAGAGGCGATGCGAGTTCGCGGCGTGGATCTGGGTCCGGTACGATCGCCGAACCCCAACATGTCGGCGGATCAGGTGAAGGAGTTCCGGAAGGAACTCGAAGCGATTCTGTAGGCGATCACTTCTCCAGCACGAACTTCCGCACGGCCCGGCTCAGCGGATCCTCGTCGTTGAGAATGCTCACGATCTCCGAGATGTGATTGCGATTCGCGAGCTTCAACAAGCTGGAAGAGACCTGGGCCTTCTCAAGTGCCGCGTGGAAGTCGATCGCCATGCGGTCGAACGTTTCGTAGTCGTGCTCGGCATAGGCGATCAGGAACGGGGGCAGCTTCGAGCCGATGTGCGTCATCGGGGAAGCCTTCTTGCAAAGCTCGGCGTCGGTGCCGAACGCCGGGAGGTACAGGTCGCCGTTGGGCTCGATCTGGTACACGCCGCTGACCGAGATCACGCCGCGAATCTGAGTAGGGTCGAGTTTCTCGGCCTTGAGGTAAGCCGGATCGGTGGCGAGCAGCGCGGCGAGGTGCCCGCCGGCCGAGTGGCCCATGAGCGTGATCTGCGCCGCGTCTCCGCCGTACTTCTCGGCGTTCGCATGAACCCAGGCGAAGGCCTTCGCCACGTCCTCCGCGTGGGCGGGGTGCTTCACCTTCGGCGACAGCCGATAGTTGATGACGGCGACGCCGATGCCGTGGCGCGCGAAGGCTCGGCCGAGCGCGACGTAGAGGTTCTTATTCCCGGACTTCCACGCGCCGCCGTGGACGTAGATGAGTATGGGGAAGTCTTTGCGGCCCACGGGCACGAACAGGTCGAGCTTGTGCCGCGGGTCGGCGTCCACGTCCGTGCGGTAGGCGATGTCCGCGTGCTTCTCGACCTCGTACTCCATCGGCTGCTTCTCCGACGCCGCCGCGAATCGCTTGCGATCCTGCACGGGGCTGAACCCCACGAAGAGGGTTGCGGCAGCGACCAGCACGGTGCTGATGAATCGACCCGGCGACATCTCACGTCCCCACTTCAAACCATTCTCTCGGCCTCTGCAAGTACCTAGTGCGCCGCGCCGTCAACACTTGCATGGAAGGTCCAGTTCGCCCTATCGGAGCGAGTGCAAACTCACTACAACCGGCAAGGTGCGATTTACCGGGAGAGTTGCCATGCGGTTCGCGTTGTTCCTCGTCCTTCCCGTGGCCTTCGTCCGAGCCGATGAGCCGCTGAAAGTCGAGGAGTTCGTTTCGATTCAGAAGGGGACGTTGCCGATCATCGTCTCCGCGCCGCACGGCGGGAAGAAGCCGCTCCCCGACGTGCCGGAACGTCTCGGTGTCGGCATCAAGCAGTTCGCCAAGGTTCGCGACTTCAACACGTCGGAACTCGCGGAGAAGTTCGTGACCGCATTGGAGAAAGAACTCGGGGGCAAGGTCTGGTTCGTCATTGCCCGCTTCGAGCGCAAGCAACTCGACGTGAACCGACCGCGCGAAGCCGCTTACGAGAACGAGAAGGCGAAGCCGATCTACGACGCCTATCACGATGCTCTCGCCGCGGCGTGCAAGGCCGTCAAGGAGCAGCACGGTGCCGGGCTTCTGCTCGATATTCACGGGCAGGGCTTATTCGAGTATCAACTTTGCCGCGGCACCCAGAACGGCAAATCGGTGAAGCTCTTGAAGGAACGCCACGGTTGGCAGGCGGTCGTGGGCAAGAACAGCGTACTCGGCCAGATGGAAAAGGCGGGTTACAAGGTGCTGCCGAGGTGCGACGCAGCGGAGGAAGCGAAGGAAGAAACTCAGTTCAACGGCGGGTACATCGTGCAGACTTACGGGAGCCACACGGGCTACGCGATCGACGCGATCCAGTTCGAGTTCGGCACCCACCTCCGCGAGAAGGATGCCTACCCGAAGACGGCCGCAGCCCTGGCCGACGCCGTGGCCGCGTTCCACGATGCGTATTTGAAGAAGTGAGACTTCGTGGCAGCAAGTTTCCAACTTGCTGGTCCCTAAACGGCAAGCAACAACTGAGAGAATCAAGACCATGCAAACCGCCTACACCGAACTCGTTCGCCGGTCCAAGGAACTCGGCGTGCTCAGTTCCTGCGCCGCCGTGCTCGCCTGGGATCAGCAGACGTACATGCCCGCGAACGGCGCGAACCTCCGCGGCGAACAGATGGCCCTGCTCGCGTCGCTCGCCCACCAGAAGTTCACCGACCCGAAGATCGGCGAACTCCTCGCCGCAATCGAGGGCAGCGACCTCGTGACGGATCCGGTATCGGATGCGGCCGCGAACGTGCGCGAACTTCGCCGGAATTACGATCGCGCGACGAAACTGCCGCAAGCACTGGTCGAGGAACTGGCCCGCGTCACCACCCAGGCCCAGCAAGTTTGGCAGACCGCGAAGGCGAAGAACGACTTCCCGCAGTTTCAGCCGTGGCTCGAGAGAGTGGTCGCGTTGAAGCGCGAGGAAGCCGCTGCCGTTGGCTTCAAAGACCACCCGTACAACGCGCTGATCGAGGAGTATGAACCGGGCACGACCGTTGCCGATTTGAAGGTGCTGTTCGCGGGCCTCACGCAGGAACTGGTGCCGCTGATTCGCAAGATCGCGGAGAGCCCGAAGAAGCCGGACGCCTCAATCCTCCATCGCGAATTCCCAATCGACCGGCAGAAGATCTTCGCCGAGAGTGCGGCGGTGGCGTTCGGGTTCGACTTCGCCGCCGGCCGCCTCGACACGACCTCCCATCCCTTTTGCTCGGGCATGGGCCCCGGCGATTGCCGCATCACGACGCGCTACAACCCGCGCTTCTTCAGCGAGTCGTTCTTCGGCGTACTGCACGAAACCGGCCACGCCCTGTACGAACAGAACCTGCCGGCCGAACACTTCGGCACGCCGCTCGGCGTCGCCTGTTCCTACGGCATCCACGAGTCGCAATCGCGGCTCTGGGAAAATCAGGTGGGTCGCGGCCGACCGTTCTGGGAACACTTCTTCCCGCGCCTGAGGCAAACCTTCCCCACGGCACTCGCCGGCGTGAGCCTCGATGCCTTCTACTCCGCCATCAACGACGTGAAGCCGTCGCTGATCCGCGTGGAATCGGACGAGGCCACCTACAACTTGCACATCGCGCTTCGCTTTGAACTGGAACTCGGCCTACTCTCGGGCGATCTGAAAGTTGCCGACTTGCCTGGTGCCTGGAACGAACGCTTCAAGGCGTTACTCGGGCTCGATGTGCCGGACGATGCTCGCGGCTGCCTGCAAGACATTCACTGGAGCTTCGGCGGGCTCGGCTACTTCCCCACGTACACGCTGGGCAACCTCTACTCGGCCCAACTCATGGACGCCGCTCGCCGCGACCTCGGTGGATTGGAAGACGACTTCCGACGCGGCGAGTTCGACCGCCTCAAGGATTGGTTGAAGGACAAGGTGCATCGCCACGGTCAGCGATTTCGTGCGAACGAACTCTGCCGCCGTGCCACGGGAAGCGACCTGAGCCCGGCGCCGTTCATCGCCTATTTGAAGGAGAAATACGAGCCGCTATATCGCACGTAGACTGTGCTTGTGATGCCGCTGCCCCGGAACCTCGTGGAACCCGAATGCCTTCGCGATTGCCGCCGCCCGGTTCGCCCGTTCTCCGCATTCGCGGAGTGAACCACCATTTCGGCGAAGGCGAGACCCGCAGCCAAGTGTTGTTCGACAACAACCTCGAAGTAATGCCGGGCGAACTCGTCATCATGAGCGGGCCATCCGGGTCCGGGAAAACGACGCTGCTCACGCTCATCGGCGGGCTCCGCACACTGCAAGATGGCGAGATCGAAGTCTGGAACCCCGCGGCCAACGACTACGCCCGACTGCGCGGCCTCGCCGAGCAAGACCTCGTACACGTTCGCCGGCTCATCGGGTTCATCTTCCAGCGGCACAACCTTTTCGATTCGCTCACGTCGCTGCAAAACGTTCGCATGGCGCAGCGGCTCAAGTCCGCTTCGCCTGATCCCGATGCGGATGCCGCCGAGTTGCTCACGTACTTGCTGCTCGGCGAGAAGGACATTCACGGGAAGGTGCAGAAGCCGCGAATCGCGTACAAGCCGGCAGCACTCTCGGGCGGCCAGCGGCAACGCGTCGCGGTGGCGAGGGCGCTCATCAACAGGCCGAAGCTCGTCCTCGCCGACGAACCCACGGCCGCGCTCGATGCCGACACCGGCCTCGCGGTCGTCGCGCTTCTTCGTTCCCTAGCTCGGGATCGGCCCGATTCCGAACTGGAAAGTTTGATTCGCCCCGCGGATGAAACCTCCGAGGCGGGGCGGCTCGCGCCGTGGCAGATTCCGCTGCTCAAGCACATTGCCACCGAGACCGGTACCACGAGCCTGATCGTGACGCACGATTCGCGCATCATGAATCTCGCGGATCGCATTGTGAACATGGATCGCGGGCGGATCGAATCGAACGTGGTGGTGGCCGAGCGGTTGTTCGTGCGGGAAGGGTTGAGGCAGTCGCCGGTCTTCGCGGCGATTCTGCCCGAGGAGCAGCAGAAGATTGCCGACCAGATTCTCGTCGGGGTTCATCCCGATCAACCGGTGCGGCCCGACCACGTGCAATCGCATCCGGGCCGCGTGGAAGTGTTCGAGCCGGGTGCAGTCATCGTGCGTCAAGGCGAAGAAGTCAACGAGTACAGCAAGTTCTACTTGATCCGCCGTGGCCGCGTGGAGGTGCTGCGCACGCAGGACGAACGCTCGGAGAAGCTCGACGAGATGGGAGCCGGCCGTTACTTCGGCGAGGTGGCGCTGTTGATGAATCAGCCGCGGAACGCGACGATCCGGGCCGTCGACCGCGTGGAGGTTTACACGGTGGACCGCGAGACGTTCGATCGCTTCCGCAACGTGAGCCGTCCGTTCATCGACCGCATTTTGGTGAACTTCAAGAAGGCGGACTGATGCCGCTTGCGGCCTCGCGATCGAGATCGCGTAGGGTGGGCCGGACCGCGTCGGTCGCGAATGCGACCGACGCGGGAGGCCCACGAGCATCGGTTGAGCCTTTCCCGTGGGCCTCCCGCAACGTCCGCTTCGCGGCCATTGCGGTCCGGCCCACCCTACCTCAAGTTGACGGCCGCAAGCGGCTACTCGCGCACCAGGAGCCCCATCGCTTTCCGCAGCTTCACATCGGCGAGGTGCCAGTCGATTGCGGCCTTCAGCAGTTCGCCCTGCGCCTTCCACAAATCGAGCTTGGTCTTGGTGAGTTCGGCGGCTACCGGTTGGCCGGCGGCGGCTCGCTTCTCCACTTCCTCGAGCTTGGCCTTCTGCCGCTGCACCTCGGCGGCCTTGGCGACGGTCGAGAGCCGGTAGCCTCGGAGCGTGAGTGCCGCGGCGCGAATCTCGGCCTCCGCCTGGCGCTCCTTCGCCGTCAGCATCGATTGAATCTGTCGCTGCGTCGCCTCACGTTTCGTTCGGCTGTTGTTCGGCAGCAGCACCCCGATGATCGGGTTCGATCGCAAGCTCGCCAGCAAGGGGCTCACCTGCTTCAAGAGCGATTGAGCCAGGTCGTCGGCGGCCTTCCCATCGTCGGAGAGCAGCGTGCGAAGCAGGTTCAAATCCGGGCGGAAGTAGAGCCCGGTCCGCACGGCTTCCATCACGTCGACATCGTCCGGACGAACGCGAAGCGGATCGTCCGGCCAGAGCAGCAAAGGATCGGCGGCATCCAGACCGAGCCGCGCCCGAAGCCCCGCGTTCAGCGCCCCGATCCCCGCCTCCAGTTCCGCGAGCTTCGCTTCCAAATCGAGGACCTGCACGCGCAGCGTATCGACCCCCGCGCGATCCGCGAGCCCGCGCCGTTCCGCGTCCTCGGCGTCCGCCAACCGAGCCCGCAACTCGACGTGCGACTTCACGAACCAATCGAACTGGCCCTCGCCCTGGGCCAGTTGGAAGAACTGCTCGAGGGCTTCACTCGCTGCGGTATTCCGCAGGTCGTCGGCCAAATAACCGCGCACTTTGCGACCGACGGCGGCTTCCTCGCGGCTCGGTTTTCTCGGGTGAAGCAGCGGATGCCCGGAGTCGTTTTCGGGATGAGCATCGAGGTCGTCGGCGAACGGCGCGCTCTTGATAGCGAGGTAGCGGCACTCGTGTGCCGTGAGCTTGCGGTACTCGCCGGGGCGGGCCGGGGCCGGGCCACCTGAATCGCGAGGCAAGCTCGAGACGTCCGGTTCGATGCCCGAACGAGCGACCGTGGGCAGGTGCGGAATCGCGGGCTTCGTGCTGCTCGAGCTCTGGCGGGAATGGTGGCCGCACCCGGCCGCAAAGGCGAGCAGGACGAAGCAATTCGCAAGTGTCGCCGCGCGACGGCGCATGTCGAACCCTGGCGGAAGAATCGGACCCCTCGGTAAAATCGGCAATCTCGGTACGGTTTGTTCAGTCGAAGTGCGTGGATGCGATGTGAAATGGAAATTGAAGCCGAAGTGAATCAAACCCTCCGGGTGGTTGGCAGCCTCTCCCCTCTGCCAATTCACCCGGATGGTTGAGTGAGCGAAGCCGTGTGCTGGATCGTCGTGTGAAACCGCCTCTCCCCTCGGCTTCACACGTTCAACCCGGCGGTCGGTCGCTGAAAGAGAGTTAAGCAGGGCCGATGCCAAACGCATTCGCCCCGCCCCAGCTTCTCCAATGTTCGCGGTGCAAACCTTTGATTTGCAAGCAACTTGCGAGCGCGCTCGCCCGCCAAAGTTTTTCCTCACAACTTCCCAGACTCACAGTCCGTGCTGAACTCGCGGGCATTTTTCGCTGAACCCCGATGCGGCCACACCCGAAGCATATCTTCAGCGGCGACTTGTCGCGGCAGCAGTGCCGCACGTACGATGCCTCCACGCACGCTCGGAGAGTACACGGCATGGCTACGGACATCCGCCTCAAGGAAGAACTGCCCACCATCACCGAGCAGCTCGTGGACACGTACACGGAATGCAGCCGGATGAACCACCTCGGGCACGAACCGCTCCCGAGCCGCGACGGCGTTGCCGAGATCGTGGGCGACCTGTTCGAGGTGCTCTACCCCGGTTACGGCAAACGCCAGAACCTGCACCTCGGCAACATCGGCTATTACGTCGGTAGCCTCGTCGATGCCCTCCACGACAAGCTCACCACGCAGATCGCCCGCGCCCTGCGACACGAGCTTTGCGAGGAAGCCCCGCACATCGACTGCGAGAAGATGGGCCAACCGAAGGCCGTGGAACTGCTCCGCCGCCTCGCCGAGGTTCGGAAGGTACTCGAACAGGATGTGGAAGCCGCGTATCGTGGCGACCCCGCCGCCCGCAGCCACCACGAGATCATCTTCAGCTACCCCGGCCTCGAAGCCATCACCGTCTACCGCGTGGCCCACGAGCTGCACTCGCTCAAGGTGCCGTACATTCCGCGCATGATGACCGAGCTCGCCCACGCCAAGACCGGCATCGACATCCACCCCGGTGCCACGATCGGACCCGGCTTCTTCATCGATCACGGCACCGGCGTCGTCATCGGCGAAACCTGCGAGATCGGCGAGGGCGTGAAGTTGTATCAAGGCGTGACGCTCGGTGCCCTCAGCTTCAACAAGGACGACGACGGCGACCTCGTACACGGAAGCTACAAGCGGCACCCGACCTTGCGCGATGGCGTGATCGTTTATGCGAACGCCACCATTCTCGGCGGCCAAACCGTGGTCGGCGAACGCTCCGTAATCGGCTCGAACGTCTGGCTCACCGAGAGCGTGCCCCCGGACACGACCGTCGTCCTGGAGAAGCCGCGACTCCGCTTGAAGGGCGTGAAGCTCGCTTCGGACGACGTCCCGCTGACGTTTCAGATTTGAAGATGTGGCGGGCGCATGGTGCATTCAATCCGGTGCGAGGTGTGCAATGATCGCGGATATTCAGGAACAGCGTGCGTTGGAAGTGACCACGCTCGGCGGCGGGTGCTTCTGGTGCCTGGAGGCCGTCTTCGAACTGCTCCACGGCGTCGAATCCGTCGAATCGGGATACACCGGCGGGCACGTGCCCAGCCCCACGTATAAAGCGGTCTGCACCGGGATCACCGGCCACGCCGAAGTGATCCGCGTTCGCTTCGACCCGGCCATCATCGGCTACCGCGAACTGCTCGAAGTCTTCTTCGTGTCGCACGACCCGACCACGCTCAATCGCCAAGGCAACGACACCGGCACGCAGTACCGCTCCGCCATCTACTACCACTCCCCCGAGCAGCACGACACCGCGACGGCCCTGATCGCCGAACTGAACGAGCGCAAGCTCTGGCCCGATCCGGTCGTCACGGAGGTGACCGCGGCTCCGGAGTTCTTCAAGGCCGAGGATTACCACCAGGGTTACTACCGGTCGAACCCGAACCAAGGCTATTGCCAGTGGGTCGTGAATCCGAAGGTGGCGAAGGCTCGCAAGGCGTTCGTGGGGAAACTGAAGGCGTGACCTGGGTCCGCGGGCGTCCTGCCCGCTAAACTGACCACATGCGAATCGCGATGATGGGAACCGGGACGTTTGCCGAGCCGACGTTCGAGGCGTTGCTCTCGACCTTCGGCGACGATGTCGTTGGCCTCGTGACCCAACCTGAGCGCGACGGCGGGAAGAAGCGCGGCTCCACGCGCCAAACGGGTAAGGGGATGGCCCATATAGCCCGGGGTTTACCCCGGGTGCTGACCATCGCTCAACCCGAATCGATCAATTCCCCCGAAGGCCTCGCCGCACTGCGCGAGATGAAGCCCGACCTGATGGTCGTCGCGGCCTACGGCCAGATCCTTTCCAAGGAAGTGCTCTCGGTTCCCACGGTCGGCACGATCAACGTCCACGCGTCGCTGTTGCCGAAGTACCGCGGTGCGGCCCCCGTGGCGTATGCCATCCTCAACGGCGAGAAACAAACCGGCGTCACCATCATCAAGGTGACGCCCGGCCTCGATTCCGGCGACATGATCCTTCAAGAGGCCATCGACATTCTGCCGGACGACACAACCGGCGAACTGGAAGCGCGCCTCGCCGTGCTCGGGGCGAAGCTGGCGGTCGACGCCGTGCGAAAGTATCAGTCGGGCGAACCGGTACTTGGCGTGAAGCAAGACCCGGCGCTCGTGACGAAGGCTCCGAAGATCAAGAAGGAGTTCGGGCTGATCGACTGGTCGAAGCCAGCCGTGGAGATTTGTTATCACGTGCGGGCGATGCAACCGTGGCCGACGGCGTACACGTTCCTTCATCGACCGGGAAAGGAACCGATGCGGGTGATTGTGAACAGGCTTTCCAGGAACAGGGGGATTGTCTGCACATCGTTTATGACCCATCCTGTCGAAGGCCTGTTGCGTGCCAACCTTCAAGGCATTCTCGAGGTGATTGTCGGAGACGGCCAATTCGTGATAGTGGAAGAACTCCAACCCGCCGGGAAAAAGAAGATGACGGCCGAAGAATTCCTCCGCGGGTATCCCGTCGTCGAAGGCATGCGCTTCGGGCCGGAAGTGCTGTCATGATCACCGCCCGTCAGGTTGCTGCCGACATTCTGTTTCGCTCCCGCGATCACCGCGCGTTCGCCGCGGAACTCCTCGACGAAGAAGTGACGCGCGCCGGGCTCTCCAGCCTCGATCGCCGCTTCGTCACGCAACTGGTGTTCGGCGTGCTTCGCCGCAAGGGCACGTTGGACGCCCTGCTCAAGCCGTTCATCAAAACGCCGCTCCATGCCGTGCAGGATCGCGTCTGGGATGTGCTGCACCTCGGGGCGTTTCAGATCGCGTTCCTCACGCACGTGCCGCGGCACGCCGCGGTTCACGAGACGGTCGAACTCGCGACACACATCGGCAGCGCGCAGGCGAAGGGCTTCCTCAACGGCGTGCTGCGCCGCGTCTCGGAACTGGTGACGGATGACTTCGTCGAGTACCCCGGCCCGGACGCGGTGGGGTTTGAAATGGGCGCAAGCCCACCCGTGGCAACGGGTGGGCGTCCGCGCTACCGGAAACTCACCCAGGCCGTTCTCCCGAACCCCGCCACCGCGCCGGCCGCGTACATCGCCGCGGCCTTCTCGTGGCCCGCGTGGCTCGCCGAGAAGTGGTTCGCCCGCTTCGGCTTCGACGAATGTTGCCGCCTCGGGTTCTGGTTCAACGCGCCGCCGCCGCTCTGGATTCGCACCAACAAACTGCACACGGATCGCGAAACGTACCGCCTGCGCCTCGCGGCGGGGACCATCGACGCCGTGCCCGGCGAACATCCGCAGTCGCTCTACTTCCCCGAACACCATCCGATTCGCGACCTGCCCGGCTACATCGATGGCGACTTCGCCGTGCAGGATCATTCCTCGATGCTCGTGGCCTCGGCGCTCTTGCCGCAACCGGGCACCCGCAACAAGTGCCTTGCTGGGTCACACACACCAACGCGCAAACCCACGCCATCATTCGCTCCGGATTTGACCGCAGCCCCATGTTCACTGGCC
>JAYTGN010000174.1:0-13797 GCA_043733485.1 Gemmataceae bacterium | reverse complement strand
GGACAAGCCGCACAAACTGCTCCGGCTGTCGGCTGTCGAGGCGGGTCGATTCCATCTGCGCACGACCGTCGCCGACCGGTTGATGATGCCGCAGGGGGTCGCCGTCGTCGGCAACGACATTTTCGTCGGCACGCCGCCGAGCATCTGGAAGTACGAGAACGCGCACGCCAAACCGGCCGGGGTCGAGTGGTTCGCCGGGCCGACGCTGACCGGGTGCACGAACGACCTGCACGGCCCGTACCCCGGCCCGGACGGCAAAATCTACTGGACCAAGGGCGCGTTCGCCAAGCAGACGTACACCCTGCCGGGCGGCACGCCGTTCAAGACCCGGGCGGCGCACATCTTCCGCGCCAACGCCGACGGCACCGGCGTCGAACCGGTGATGACCGGCGGCATGGACAACCCCGTCGATGTCGTCTTCACGCCGAGCGGCGAACGCATCTTCTCCTGCACCTTCCTGCAGCACCCGGCCAACGGCAAGCGCGACGGCCTCATCCACGCCGTGTACGGCGGCGTCTACGGCAAGGACCACGCGCCGGTCTATGATCACCCGTGGACTTCGCCGAAGCTCATGGAACCGATGACGCACCTCGGTCCCGCGGCACCCTGCGGCCTGCACCGCTACGAATCCGACCAGTTCGGCAAGGACTACGAGAACAACCTCTTTTGCTGCCAGTTCAACCTGCGGAAGGTGAGCCGGCACATCCTCGTACCGAGCGGCTCGACGTTTACCACGAAGGACTCGGACTTTGTGGTCTCGGATCAGCACGACTTCCACCCGACCGATGTGATCGAGGACGCCGACGGTTCGCTGCTGATTTTGGATACTGGTGGTTGGTACAAGCTCTGCTGCCCGTCTTCGCAACTGGTGAAGCCGGACGTGAAGGGCGCGATCTATCGAGTGAAGAAGACCGGGGCACACAAGGTAGCCGACCCGCGCGGCGAGATGATCGAATGGGGGAAGCTCCCCCCCGGCCAACTAGCCACGCTAGTGGGAGACAGGAGGCCAGCGGTTGCCCGCCACGCGGCCGAGCGGTTCGCCGAGGCGCGGGGTGCGGACGTTGAAACGGCAACAGCGCTGCTGAACTCCGACCTCCACCAAGCGGGCCGGCTAAACGTTCTCCGGGCCTTATACCGGCGCGGGAATCCAGCCTTGGTCGAGAAGTATCTGCGAGACAAGGACTCCGTGGTCCGGTCAGCGACATGCCACCTGATCGCGCTCCGCGGGGGTTACCCGCTCGCTAGTCTTTCGTTGGTCCACACGCTTCTGACGGACGAGGACCAGCATGTCCGTCGCGCGGCCGCCGAAGCCTTCGGGCGGATCGGCCACGCGTACACCGTCGGGTTCCTGCTCGCCGCCCTCGCCGACGAGCAGAACGATCGCGTTCTCGATCACTCACTCACGTTCGCTCTCTTCCAACTGGGCCGCGCGGGAGCCGAAGCGCCCTTCGGGACTTCGTTCCGAACTCTTCGAGATGGACTGGGACACAAGTCGCCACGAGTTCGTCGCGCTGTTCTGGTCGCTCTAGAGCGGATTCTCCCTCCCAAAGGTATGGCCCAAGCTCTGCCCGATGCCGAAGAAAGGCAGTTTGCATTCTACTCCATGGGTAGGGACACAATCGACCTCGCGAGCATGACTGCAGACCAGAAGTTGTTTATTAAGCGGTCATTTGAACGCATGGGGCTGCCCGTACCGAAGGATGATGCGGTAATCACCAAGGCCCAATTCCTAGAGGAGTGCACTCGGGTCAAGGCCGGCTTGACGGTATTCGACGCCAAATATGTTCTCGCCGAGCTTGCTTCCAAGGATGCCGCGCTCCGCGAAACCGCGTGGTGGATCGCCGGCAAGCATCCGGCCTGGGGCGACCAGCTTGCCGGGTACTTCAGCGATCAGTTGAAGCGGGCCGACAAGTTGAGCCCCGCAGCGCGTGACGAACTCGCGGATCGACTTGCGAAGTTCGCCAAAAACGAGGCGGTGCAGAAGACGATGGCCAACGCCCTCAAGGACGCCCCGAAGGATGGCAAGACGGTCGCGCTGCGGACCATGGCCCGGTCCGGGCTCAAGACAATGCCGGAGGCGTGGACGACCGGCCTGCTCGGGGCCGCGGCCACGCTCGACGACCGCGACCTGCTCCGCGAGGCGCTGGCCGCGTTCCGGGCAATCCCGGTGGCCTCGGCGGAGTTCGACAAGTTCGCCGCCGCCTTGCCGCGCGCGTCGCTCTGGCCGGCCGGGGTCGTGCCCGACGAGTACCGGCTCGCGCTACTCGTCGCCCGCCCGCCGGGGGCCGCCGTCGATGACAGCACCGCCCGTTACCTGTTCGCCAAGATCGGTCGTGACGAGCCGCCCGCGATTCGGTCGGCCGCAACGGATGTACTCGCCCGGGCCGCTCTCACGCCGGGGCAGTTCAAGACCCTGGCCGGATTCCTAAAGACGGTCGGCCCGGTGGAAGCGCCGAAGCTGATCGATCTGTTCGGCAAGAGCAAAGACGAGGTTACTGGCCTCGCGTTGGTCGCGGCTCTCTCTGATCCGAAGGTGCTGCCTTCCGTTCGCCTTGAGGTCGTGAAGCCGATCCTCGACAAGTACCCACAGGCCGTGCGTGCTGAGGCCGAAAAGCTGTACGCGAAGCTCGCCGAAGCCCGCAAGGGCGAGACCGCGAAGCTCGAACGCCTCCACAAGGAACTGCCCACTGGCGACATCCGCCGCGGCCAGGTGATCTTCAACGGCGCGAAGGCCCAGTGCGCTGCCTGCCACAAGATCGGTTACGTCGGCGGACTCGTCGGCCCCGACCTCACGAAAATCGGAAGTATCCGCACCGAACGGGACCTGCTCGAAGCCATCGTCTTCCCGAGTGCCAGCTTCGTCCGAAGTTACGAACCCGTCCGCGTGACTACACTCGATGGCCGCGTGCTCAGCGGCATCTTGAAGAAGGACGCACCCGACGAAATCGTGCTCACAATTGCTGCGGATAAAGAAGAGCGCCTCGCTCGGACGGACGTGGAGAGCATCGCACCGGGCACGGTGTCGGTGATGCCGGACGGTTTCGACAAACAAGTGACGCCGCAGGAACTCGCCGACCTCGTGGCGTTCCTGAAGGCGTGCAAGTAGCGGGCTTCATCGCATCGCGTATTCGAGGTCGGCCCGCAAATCGGCCACGTCCTCGATGCCGACGCTGAGCCGGATCAGGCCATCGTTCACGCCGCGAGCTTCGCGAATTTCTTTCGGGATGCTCGCGTGGGTCATGGTGGCCGGGTGGCAGACGAGCGATTCGACGCCGCCGAGGCTCTCGGCGAGGCTGAACAATTTCGTACGGCTCACGAACTTCAGAGCGGCTTCGGTGCCGCCGTGGAGTTGCAGCGAGATCATGCCGCCGAAGCCTTTCATCTGTTTCGCCGCGACCGCGTGGCCGGGGTGGTCCTTCAAACCGGGGAAGTACACCTTGGCGACCTGCGGCTGCTTCACGAGCCAGTCCGCGAGTGACACCGCGTTGTCGCAGTGTCGATCCATGCGGACGGCCAGCGTCTTCAAGCCGCGGAGCGTGAGGTAGGAATCGAACGGACCGGGCACGCCGCCGGCCGCGTTCTGGTAGAACTTCACGGGTTCGAGCAACTCATTTCCGCCGACGACGCAGCCGCCCACAACATCGGAGTGGCCGCCGAGGTACTTCGTCGTGCTGTGAACGACGAGGTCGGCACCGAGCGCGAGCGGTTGCTGGAGGTACGGCGAAGCAAAGGTGTTATCGACGGCGAACTTCGCGCCGTGCTCGTGCGCCACCTCCGCGATCGCGGCGATGTCCAGAATTTGCAGCAGCGGGTTCGTCGGCGTCTCAATCCACACCAACTTCGTTTTCGGCGACATCAGCTTCTCGAAGCCGACGGCAGTTGCATCATCGGTGTACTTTGCCGTCAGTCCCCAATGTTTGAAGACGCGTTCGAGCAGGCGGAACGTGCCTCCGTAGAGGTCGGCGGAAGCGACGACCTCATCCCCGGGGCGAAGCAATCCGGCAAACACGGCGTTCGTGGCCGCGAGGCCGGAGGCGAAGGCGAGCCCGCATTCGCCGCCTTCGAGCGAGGCGAGCGCGGTCTCCAGCGCGGTGCGCGTCGGGTTCCCACTGCGGCTGTATTCGTACCCCTTGTGCTGCCCCGGTGCGGCCTGCGTGTAGGTGCTCGTGGCGTAAATGGGAACGACCGTGGCCCCGGTGGTGGGGTCCGCATCTTGCCCCGCGTGAATAGCCCGCGTGCTAAAGCCCATCGCCGAGACATCCGATGACATGAAGACTCCTCCCGAGTGATGGGAGGATGATAGCGGAGGGAAGTGAAAGAAGCGAGAGAAGTGCGATCTCTAAATGAAGCCCACCCGTTGCCACGTGTGGGCTTCTTCGTGCGTGCCAGGCCTCCTACCCGATTCCTACTTCTTCCCCGTCTTCTCGAAGTATTCCTTCGAGTCTTTCACCGTCGGCTTGATGGTCGCCGCACCCTTCGTCCAACCCGCGGGGCAGACCTCGCCGTGCTTCTCGAAGTGCTGCAGCGCATCCAGCACGCGCAGGGTCTCGTCGATGCTCCGGCCCAGCGGCAGGTCGTGAATCGTCGCGGCCCGCACGATCCCCTCCCGATCGATGATGAAGGTGCCGCGCAGCGCAATCCCTGCGTCGAGGAGCACGCCGTAATCGCTGCTGATCTTCTTGGAGAGATCCGCGACGAGCGGGTAATCGAGCCCGCCGAGGCCACCCTTCTCGCGGGGAGTTTGTATCCACGCGAGGTGCGAGAACTGGCTGTCGATCGAGACGCCCAGCACCTCGGCCCCACGGCTGTGGAAATCCTGAATCCGGTCGCTGAACGCGATGATTTCCGTCGGGCAGACGAACGTGAAATCGAGCGGGTAGAAGAACAGCACCACGTACTTCCCGCGGTAGCTCGAAAGCTTCACTTCCTTGAAGTCTTCGTGAATCACCGCCATCGCGGTGAAGTCGGGCGCTTCTTTTTGAACCAGGGCCGGCATGGTGGAACTCCTCGTGTGAAAATTGTCCGGGCCGGCGTTCCGGCCCACGCAAACATGATTAGGGACCGACGCTCGGGTTTCCAGCACCTCGAACCAAGCCGAACCATCGGCGAAGCCGATTCCTCGCACATTCAACCTGAGTCTCGCTCGTGGTCGCGAATCGCGTTTCATCCTAAGAACTCCGTCAACGGGATTACCGACGCGTCGGCCTCCGCCGACTTCGCGATGTCGGGTTCATTTTTAACTCGAGAGGTGATTGCCATGGGCGAACGCGAACAGAAGTTGGTGGCGGCCGGATATCCGCTCGAACGCGGGCCGAAGGAGGGGCCGGTGATCGACCTGCTCTCGATCCTGGGCGACGCACTCTATGCGTCGGGTCAGGTGCCCAACGATGCGGGCGTGCTCACCAGCAAGGGCAAGGTGCCTTCGCAAGTCTCCGTCGAAGATGCGACCAAGGCTGCGGCTCTTTGTGCGGCCAACATTCTTCGCGCGATCTGGCTGAAGTTCGGATCGCTAGATCGGATCGCGCGTGTGGTTCGCGTCACGGGTTACGTGAACGCGGACCCCGACTTCACCGAGTGTCACATGGTGATCAACGGGGCGACGAACCTGTTGAAAGAGGTGTTCGGGCCGGAGGCGGGCCGCCATGCGCGGACGGCCCTGGGAATGGGACAACTCCCGCTGGGAACGAGCGTGGAAGTGGAAGCGATTTTCGAATTGAAGAAGTAGAATCGCGCTTTCCTCTCGCGGAGCGAGAGGGCTACTTTGGAAGCGCTTCACGCATCGTCGGCGGACTTGGAGTAACCGCCTTCTCGGAGTGCTTTCGTCGCGCGGGCCATGTCGCGTTCCCGCGAGTAACTCACGCCGGTCGCCTTTTCCAGTTTGCTCCAGTAGCCCATCGCGCGTTCGAACATGCCAGTGCGTTCGATGCTGAGTCGTTCGCAGAGTCGGGCCATCGTTTCGAGCACCCAGGTATCGGTGCCGCCGCGGTTGACGGCCAGTTTCTCGATCGTCCGGAGCGGCCGATATGCGAGGTCGAGTAAGCTCAATGCGTCGTAGAGGCGGTACAATTCGCGGAGCAGTTCGGGGCTATTCGGATGGGTGCGGATCGCCTTGTCGAGAAGCGCGAAGGATTCTTCGTACTTCTCGGCGGCCCGAAGACCGCGGGCGGCAGTGGCCTCGGGGGTGTCGTACCAGAAGCGATTGAGTTTGAGCTTTTGGGCACCGAGCCACCCGGAGATACCGTGGGTCGCCGGCGGCGGGGTGGGCGTCTGATTCTTGAGCCAGTTGTCCAGCTTGAGCCCGGCCGCCTTGATCGCCGGGAGATTTGCCGTCAAGGCGGGTTCGGGCGGCAACGACGTTTCGACAGTTTGGCCGTCGGTCGCCGCGGATTCGTCTTGGGAAGCATCGTGTTCGTGAGTTTCCGATGCCGCGTAGCCCGCGTGCGATTTTTCGACTTCCTCGCTGATCGCCCGAAGTTCGACCCGCACGGTGAGCGGCCCGATGAGGAGTACGTCTCCATCTTCGAGCGGGGCAAATCCGGACACGGCCCGACGATTGCGACCGATCGGACCCTTCGAAAGAGCATGAACGTACCAGCGGCCATCGCGGGAAGCGAGCAGTGCCGCGAGCCGCGAGAGCCGCGTGTCGTGGAAGCGAACGTGGCAGACGGCGAGGCGGCCGAAGAGCACGTCGTGATCGACGGAACGGCATTCTTCCTGATCGTCTTGCCCGCGAACGTAGAGGAAGCAACTCGGCGGGTCCGAGACCGTTATCGTGCCAGTTGCGGTGGGGCCGCGGGGCGATACGAAGCGGAATCGATCTTCGCCGACCTCAATGAGATCGCCGAATCGCGGGGTGATTTGGAGGCCGACCCGGAGCGATACGCCGTTGATCTTGGCCGACGGGTTCTCGGACAACCCGTGGATGACCCAACCGGAGGGGTAGCGCACGATGAGCGCGGCCAAATACGAACCCGCGTCCGAGGTGTGAACGTCGGCGTGATCCGCAAGTCCGATCAGAGTGCGATTGGGATTGAGGGAATGCGTTTCCCCCGTCCGCACGTTTTGTAGGTGGTAGTCCATCGCGTTGCCGGTTGGAGAGGCCACCGGCTCGCCCGTTCGACCGCAGCCCCCAGCCGCGGATTCGTTGACACAGTATACCTCAGGCCAAGAGATTTTCGGAAATCGGGTCGAAAAATTGCCGTGGAAGTGCTGGCCGGAAACGCTTTATTCCGCAGAGCTTCCGTGTCGAAAATGGCAGGCTGGTGATCTACAAGGGGTGCTGAGCTGGCATCGCAAACTACCGCGAGAGAACAATTCCGATCACCACGCCGGCGGCGAGCAGCGCAAGCCCTCCGGCGGCAATCAGAACGGATTTGAGCCCCTGCGATTTACGGCGCGAAGCAATTGGACGGCGAACCGGCGCAACCGTCAGGGAGCGGGCCGTCTCCGCCGAGGCGACAGCACCGGTTTCCGGGGCGATCAGAAACGGATTCACCTCGCTGGAATCGGACACTCCGTCCGCGGGGTAGTAGGCGACACCGAGGCGACGCGAGCTCTGGCCGCTCGCCAGATCGTGGAGGCTCGCATGCTGGCCGGAACCGATCACGAGATTCGTCCGAGACAACCCCGCGACCACGCGGGCACTATTCCCGAGCCACGGCGAAAGGGCCGCAATCACCTCCGCAGGCGTCTGATAACGCTCGATGGCCTTCTTGGCCATCATCTTGGCCACGATATTCGAGAGCACCTCCGGCACCGTCGAGTCGACTGCCGTGAGCCGCGGTGCCGACTTCAGCTGGTGGTTCAACAGCTTCTGAGTCGTGTTCCCTTCAAACGGCGTCCTTCCCGCCACGAGCGTGAAAAGCGTTGCGCCCAGGCTGTAAATGTCGGCGCGAATGTCGATGTTGGGGGCGTTCAAAGCCTGCTCGGGCGAGATGTAGTCCGCGGTCCCCACGACGGCCCCCGAGTCGAGAGTCTCGGTGAGTTTGTGGTTGGGATCCTCGAAGGAACGGGCGAGGCCCATGTCGAGAATTTTCACGCTGCCGAAGCGGTCGCGGATGAGGTTGCCCGGCTTGATGTCGCGGTGGACGAACCCGCGCTCGTGGGCGTGTTGGAGCCCGGCCGCAGCCTGCGCCACGGCATCCGCGGCAGTCGCGACCGGCATGTGGCCCTCGCGATCGAGGATCTGCTGAAGCGTCTCGCCGTCAACGTATTCCATCGCCAGGTAGGGCGTGCCTTTGTGTCGGGCCACGTCGAAGATGCGGACGATATTCGGGTGATCGAGAGCGGCGGCGGACCGCGCTTCGCGCAAGAATCGTTCGTTCGCCAACCGCTGATCCTCGTCGGCCGGCGACACCATCACCTTGATCGCGACCTTGCGGTGCAAATCTTGGTGCTCGGCCAAGTAGACCGCCCCCATTCCGCCGCGACCTAACAAATCGAGAACCACGTGCGGCCCGAGCACGAAACCCTTGTGCCGCCCCTGGAGGAGTTGCTCGGCCTGGAAACGGGTGATGATGTCTTTTTGGATGAGTACCGAGGCGGCTTTACGCGGTTCCGGGGGCAAACTCGACGGATCCGGCACCGCGGCGGCCAACCGATCGGCCGACGCAATTCCGCTCTTCTGAATGAGTTCCAGCAATTCCGCGGGCGATCGTGGGGCGATGGGCATGGCCGCTCACTTTCTCAACGAGGCGCGGAGGTGTTTCCGAGAGAATGCGTCAAATGTTAACCTAGGTCAGAAATCGCGATCGTGACGACTGCGCGGAGAGGATGTGTTGCTGCTTTCGTATTCCGCACGCCGCACTTTGGACATCCCTAATTTTCCCAAAGCCGACGGAACTTTGAAGACCAATCACTCGCGGCCACTCGAACCCCAGCGTTCGAGCAACGCGTTCGGAACGCCGAGTTGATCGCAAATTCGACCCACGACGAAGTCGACGAGTTCCCCAATCTGGACCGGTCGCTTGTAAAACCCCGGCATGGCGGGGAGCACGATGGCACCCGCTTCGGCCACAGCCAGCATGTTCCGCAACTGAACCACGCCGAGTGGCGTCTCCCGCGGCACCAGTACGAGCTTCCGTCGCTCCTTGAGATGAACATCGGCCGCTCGGTGAATCAGATTCGTCGAAATCCCGTGCGCGATCGACGCCAGCGTTCCCATACTGCACGGACAAACGGCCATGCCGCCTGTGAGGAAGGAACCGCTGGCGATGCCGGCTCGGAAGTCGCGGAAGTCGTGGTAGTGCAACAATTGCAGGTCAAGACCCGCCACCGCCTCGCCGAGGAGGGAGGCGGCATCGAAACGTTCCAGGGAAACGGTGCGTTCGAGTTCTTGTTCGAACACGATTGTTGCCGAGGGACTCATGGTGAAATGAACGCGGCGCCCGGCCCGCAGCAGCACCTCGACGAGTCGAACGCCGTAGGCGGCACCGCTCGCGCCGGTCATTGCAACAACAAGGTCATCGCTGGGCATGGCTGGCTCGATGTTGCTTGCGGAATCGGCCCGTTCACTCCACAATGAACCGTGGAGGTTTTAGCATGTGGCGTATCGTTCCGCTACTCTTGCTCGCCGCGGTTGCGGCGGCTCAACCCGCCGCGCCGGTCAACGGCTGGGTCTTTGACGAAATCACGCTCACTAACGGGGCCAAGTATCAGGGTTTGCTCGTGGACGACGGCCCGACCGAGGTCCGCTTTCAAACCGTCAAGCGCCGCCCGGGGCAACCGACCTTCACCTTAAGTTGGAAAGTCTCGCGTTCCGAAGTCGCCTCGATCAAGAAACTCACGGACGCGGAGCGGGCGCAGTTGAAGGAGCGAATCGCGGAACTCGATCAGGACGGCTCGGGCGAACGCACGCGCATTCAATCGCTGACACTCGTTTCGTGTACGTGGCTGGGCGAGCCGGCCAAGGGAAAGTCGTATCGCTCGGAATGCTTCACGCTCGTATCGGATGCCCCGGAGGAAGTCATTCGCCGTGCCGCGGTGAAACTCGAACAGATCTACGCGGCCTACGCCCGCTTTCTGCCTCCCAACTCCGAGGGCCGGCCCACGACGATTCAATTGGCCCCCGATCGCGACTCGTTCAAGCTGCTGCTCGCCCCCCTCGGTCACACCGATCTGCTGAACCCCGCCGTCTACGATCCGCGCAACAACCTGATTGTATGCGGGAGCGATTTACGCCGCCTCGGGAAGGAACTCGAAGACGCGAAGTTCCACCACGCTCAACAAATCGCCGACCTGGATCGCTATGAAGGATCGGTCCGCAAGCTCTACAAGGAAGCGGAACTGAAGCGCTACCTCGACCCGATCAAACGGGATCGCGGGTTGGTGTACGCGGCGGACCGCAAGAACGGCGAGAAGTTCGACCTCGCCGCGGCACGGCTCTTCGCGGTGCTCTATCATGAGGCCTTTCACGCCTATGCCGCGACGTTCGTTTATCAGCCGCTCACGGCGGATCAAGTGAAGGAGGGCAAGGGGACCGGGGAGTTGCCACGCTGGCTCAACGAAGGGCTCGCCCAACTCTTTGAAACAGCCGTGGTCGAGGCGGGTGAGTTGCGAGCCGATCACGTCGACCCGGCGCGGCTCGAAAAGGTGAAGGACGCCATCCGCGGCAAAAACAACCTGCGACTCGTGCCCCTCTCCGACATCCTCACGGCCAACAAAGAATCGTTCCTGACCAAGCACGCCGATCAGACTTCGGCAGCGGATCGGGCTTACCTCACGTGCTGGTCCGCGGCCTACTACCTCACGTTCGAACGCCGACTCATCGGGACCGCGAAGTTCCGCACCTACCTCACGTCGATCAACTCGGGAGGAGATCCTCGCACCGCCTTCGAGGCACTCGTGGAGCGGCCGCTCGCGGTTTTCGAACGCGATTGGCACGCCTATCTGCTGAAGTTACAGCCGGATGGAACGCTCGCAAAGTAGGTGTCGCGTGAGCTTTCCGCGCAGGGCGGGTGTGAGGAGCGTGTTTTTCGAGCCACTTCAATCCCAATTCGCCGATTATTCCCATTTTCTCTTTTAAACGCAATTTACTCGGGCGACTGTCGTCTATAGTGGAGTGACGACCAGTAGGATTGCAAGGGTTGAACTGACGAGCTGTTCCGGTGGACCGCAGGATCCGGTCCGATTCCCAGGCCAGGGCAGGCCGGCATCACCCTCTTGCGAGGCCGCCATGCTCGGATACGCCCTCGAACATCTGATCGCCGAGGAAGACTCGCTCGACCCCATCGGGGACGAGCTCGAACAGCACAACGAGTATCTGAACCGCTACCGCCGGGTTCAACTCGGCCACTCCATCTCAATCGTCTTCGAGAACACGAAGACTCTCTGGCTGCGACTTCGCGAACTCGCACGCCTGGCTCGTGCCACGAAACTGGACCGCATCCACCGCGAAATGAGCTGGTACGATTCGCTGCTGCCGGGGCCCGGCCGGCTGTTCGCTTCCGTCTCCGTTCGCGCGGCCAACCGCATCCTCGTTCAACTCCTGGATCGCGGCGACATCGAACTTCGCGTCGGCTCCCACACCATCGCAGGCCGCGTCCGTGCAGACTCGGGCGGCGACCGGGTACTCGGGCTGGTACGCTGGGTGGAGTTCGCGATCGGCCGATCGGATCGCGCCGCGCTCCGCGATCGCGACCAACCTCTGACCCTGTTCATCGGTGTCGGCAACGAGACGTTTGAAAGTGAACCGCTCTCCGCAGCCATGCGTTCGAGCCTCCTCGCGGATCTCGAGACGCACAAGAGTTAGATTGCTGAGGCGTCTGGCCGCCAGACGGCCGGACATCAGATGAGTTCGGGAAGGGCCACGCCTTCGCTAACGTGCTGGGGGCGGCCGGTCGGGTCGAGGACGCTGGACTCCGCCGCAAGTCCGAGGTTGCGATAGAGCGTGGCGAAGATGTCGCTGAACCCGACGGGCCGGTCCTTGGCGTTACCGCCGAGGCGGTCGGTCGAGCCGATGGCTTGGCCGGTTTTCATACCGCCACCGGCGAGGATCGCGCAACTCACCTGCGGCCAGTGATCGCGGCCACCTTCTTTATTCACTTGCGGCGTGCGGCCGAACTCGCCCCAGGCCACGACCGTCACATCGTCGAGCATCCCGCGCACGTCGAGGTCTTCGACGAGGGCCGAGAGGCATTGATCGAGCTTGCCGCCGTGGTCGCGGACGAGGTCGAAGTTCTTGCCGTGACTATCCCATCGACCGTAGCTCAGAGTCACCACGCGGACGCCCGCTTCCACCAATCGCCGAGCCATGAGTAACTGCTCGTTCACGGTCGGGGCACCGTCGTACTGGAACTTGTAGGGCTTGCCGTCGCCGTAGCGTTCGCGCGTCTTCGGGCTCTCCTTGGAGAGGTCCATCGCTTCCATGAGGCGGCTGGAGGTGAGTACGTTCATGGCGCGTTCGGTGTGGGAATCCGCACCCTTGATCGCGCCGCCGGAGTCGATGTCGCGTTTGAGATCGTCGAAGCACGAGAGCAGCTTCTTGCGGTCGAGCATGTGCTCTTTGTTGGCGGCGTTGAGCAGCATGTTGGCCATGTCCGGGCCGCTCGGTTTGAACGGCGAGTGCGCCGCTCCGAGGAAGCCGGATTGGCCGGCGTCGCTCCAAGGCGTGTGAGCCGTCTTCTCGGAGAGGCCAACGAACGGCGGCACCGAAGGATCGACGTTGCCCTGCAACTTGGACACCACGCTCCCGATGCTTGGCCGACCGCCCATCGACGCCAGCGATTGCTGGCCCCACCCCGTCGTGCATTGGAAGGCGTCGTGGCCGCCCTTGGCACCGACCACGCTGCGGATGAACGCGAACTTGTCCGCCATCTTCGCGATGCGACCGAACGTCTCGCCGATCTGGAGGCCGGTTACGTTCGTGGGAATGGGCTTGAACTCGCCGCGAATCTCGGTGGGCGCTTCCGTCTTGATTTCCCACATGTCTTGATGGGGTGGTCCGCCGCCGAGGAAGATGTTGATGACGGCCTTGTGGCGATTTCCGAGGCTACCCTGAGCCGCTTCGGCCCGATAAATGTCCGCGAGTGAAAGCGAAGTCGCACCGAAGGCGAAGGTGCCGACGCGCAAGAAATTGCGCCGCGAAACGCCATCGCAGAAGCGGGTCCGGCCGAGGGGAATATTCAGCATGTCATGTACCCCTGTGGTGGGAGGGGAAGCTTTCGGTGGGAACAACCGGCGGAGTCGGAGTTTGGGCGAAACTCGACTGTTAGTAGAAGCGTACTGCGGATTGCGTCGGGCAGCAAGAGAAAAGATCGCCATTTCGGGCGTGCGGAGCTCAGTAATGTCAGATGATTCCGCCGTGTAATCGTTCGGGCTTGAGGGGCAGCGGGTATTCTTCCACCTTCGGGCTCGACGGCTTGCTGCGCACGCAGTCCTTGCAGCATCCGGCGGCAAGTCCGAGCGAAGCACCGAGCAGAAGTAGGGCCAGGATTCGCCTCATTAGAAGCCTCCGGGGCGTCCGTTGCCGCCACCGCCGCCGCCCATTTTGTTGCTGCCGCCGAGGAGCGTGGCCTTGTCTTCCGTCGTCTTCACGCGGGCTCGATACTCGGCCGAGGGCGGGTTGTCGAAGCGCGGATCGCCGTTCGGAGGAAGGATGCACTCCTCCTTCGGCTTGTAGAAATGCTTGTATTTGTTGTCTTTGTGGCATCCCACGATCACCGCGATGGCGGCGGCGAGAGCGAACGCCGATAGCACTTTCCCGCGCATGAGCAAACCCCGTGACGAATGCGGTCGAACGGGGTATAGCGGCGTGCTTCAAAGATGCAAGGCGAGCCGAGCGGCGTCAGCCGCCGGGTG
>JAYTGN010000173.1:0-31336 GCA_043733485.1 Gemmataceae bacterium | reverse complement strand
ATCAGGGGGCTGACGCCCCCCGCTCGCCAATTCCGACGCCAGCCAGTCCAGCAGTTCGGGGTGAACGGGTTTGTCGCCGGTGAAGCCGAAGTTGTCCGACGTGCGAACCAAGCCCTGGCCGAAGTGGTAAAGCCAGAGGCGATTCACCCAGACGCGTGCGGTGAGCGGGTTCTTCGGATCGACGATCCACTTCGCCAACTGCAAGCGCCGCTGCGTCGTCTTTGCGTCGGCGGGCACCTTCTCGAACGGCTTGTCCAGAGCACTCACAAATGATTGGTGTCCCGGTTCGACCACGCCGAGCGGCCGCAGCGGGTCACCTTTTTTGAGCAACTTGATCGGCGACGCTTCGCGGCTTCGATCGGTCCAGCCAAAGACGTTGTCCAGGCCGAGCGCCTTGGCATCCGGGCCGCCGAGGTGGTCGCGCGAACCGGGCTCGATGAACCCCGCCCAGAACGCGCCGGCCATCTTGTAGTAATCCGTTTGTCGGATCGCATCGAACTTGTGATCGTGGCAGCGGGCGCACTTCACGGTCATGGCGAGGAACGCCGTGCTCGTGGCCCCGACCATGTCTTCGAGCCGATCGTACTTGTACTCGTTGGGGTCGTTCGGCTCGTCGTTCCAGGTGCCGAGGCGAATGAACCCAGTGGCGATCACAGATGCTTCCGTGCGGTTTGGCAACTCGTCGCCGGCCAGTTGTTCCAGCACGAAGCGGTCGTAGGGCATGTCGTCGTTGAAGGCCTTCACCACCCAGTCGCGGTACTTCCAGACGTTCGGTTTGGGCTGGTCGCGTTCGTAGCCGCACGTCTCGGCATAGCGCACGACATCGAGCCAGTAGCGGCCCCAGCGCTCGCCGTAGTGCGGCGACGCGAGTAACTTGTCGATCATCTTCTCGTAAGCATCGGGAGCCTGATCTTGGGCAAACGCTTCGACTTCCTCGAAGGTCGGAGGCAGGCCGATGAGGTCGTAGTAGACGCGGCGAATCAGCGTGCGCTTGTCCGCGGCCGGTGCCGGTGACAGCCCCTTGTCACTCAGCTTCGCACGAATGAACGCATCGATCGGATTCACTTTGAGATTGGGAAGAGCGGGCCGCACGATGGGTTGAAGCGACCACCAGTCGCGGCCCGCGTGCTTCTCCGTCGTCGTGGCGAACGCATCGATGGGGTCGGTTCCCCACTTCGCCCCGCTCGCGATCCACTCTTTGAACAGTGCTTTCTCGGCGGCAGGAAGCGGCTTCTTCGGCGGCATCTTGTCCGAGACGATCAGTTCCCACAACTCGCGAGTCTTTCCGATCGCGGCGCTCTTCCGCGTGAGGTCGAGTTCGCCCTTGGGGTCGGCCCCGCTATGGCACTCGGCGCAGCGCTTGACGAACAGCGGCGCGATGTCCTTGTCAAAGTCCGGCGGCGCGGCCGCCAGAGAAAGCGAAGTGAATGCGAGGACGATGATTGCGAGCATGAGGAGACGCATGGAGGACATGATATACGAGCTCCTATCACTTCGCGGGTTTCGTGTAGTCGCCGCGCAGGAAGCCGCTGTCGGCGGGCGGCAAATAGCGAATGTCGAGGTCCGGGGTTTCCATCCGCTTCCCCTTCACGCGGGCCTCCAGCACGCAATCGAGGATGCCGCTGGTGAGCAGGTTTCGCTCGATGGGATACGGCGGCTTGCCCGTGGTGAGGAACTTCTCGACGTGGGAAGCGAGTGCTTCGAGGAACGCGGCTCCGGGCGGCGGAGGCAGGTAAAAGAGCGTGGACGCAGGCTTCTCGCGGCCGGCCACCTTCGCGGCAAAGGTCTCGTCCGCGATGTGCCCATCGAGCTGAAGCACGGTCGCCTTCAGGCCATCGAGGTATTCCAGATGGAAGGCGATGGGGCCGGGGAGGAAGTTGGCCCAGATGCTGGGCCGCTGGAAGCGGCGGCAGTTGGCGCGAATATCGCCGGCATTGCGAGACGGGCTGCGACCGATGGCGTGTTCGAGCAAGTCCCACGACCAGAGGCCTTCGTCCGCGGCCTTCCAGACAGCGTCGCCTTGCAGGCACGTGACGGCCTTGACGCCTTGTTGAGGCGCGGGCGCTGCCGCGCTCGGCTTCACGGACTCCGCCTCGCGGCTAATCGGTAGCCCTTTTTTAGACGGCGGGTCGGGTTCGATCGCTCGCCGCTCCACCATGCACTGGAGCGCTTCGAGCGCGTGGATGCCGTAGATTTCGAGTTCGCCGCGCGAGGCGAGGAGGGCGTCTTCCAACTTCACGCCCAGCGGCAGTTCCAGTTCCGGACGCCGCCACGTCACCGGTAAGCTCGAGCCGGCCATGAGCGGGAACTTCATCTTCTTCGAGGTCGCCACCATGTCGGCGGCTTTCGCGCGGTCGTAGCTGAGGTGTTTGTCGCAGAACACGGGCACGGTGCGGCCGGACTTCTCGAAGACCTTGACGATCTGCTGAAAGTACTCGTGCCGCGGGTAGAGCTTCTGGCCCTTCGCGTTGTACGGGTAGTCGCCGTGCTCGCAGATGAGAAGCACGCCATCGACGGCGAGTTTGCCGGTGCCGAGCGTCAGGGCGTCTTCGATGGAGGGGGAAAGGCGGAAGCCGTGTTCCTTGGCGAGGTCGAGGCTCAGGTCGTTCTTGTGCTGTTCGACACAGACGCTGGCGACGCCCTGTTCGGGGAAGTGGTGTTCCTCGCCGAGCATGTAGCCATCGAGGAAGCGACCGGCGATGTGGTAGGCGTGCGAGAGGTACCAGTAGACGGAGCAGACGACGGCGATCTTCTTCTCGGCGGGCTTGGCTCGTTTGGGCGGCCGCGTGCGGAGCGAATCGGCACGGGCGAACGAAGCAGCCCCCACGAGTGCCGCGGAAGCGAGGAACGAACGGCGAGAAGGGATCATAATTGGCTCCAGAAGCGCGAGAGCGATTCTGGCTTCAATCTATTGTTCTCACGGCTTGGCGGGCGGGTCGAACGACACGGGAAGCGTCGAGGCGTCCGTCGCCGCCGCTTCCAGCCGTTGCACCGCGATCTGAGCGATCTTCAACGCGGGTTCCATTTCCAGAGCCCGGCGATACGTGGCTAGTGCCTCGGCCTTCTTCCCCTGCACCGCCAGTACGAACGCCACATTCGCATGCGCCTCCGCGGTCGAGACGGCGTGACTGAATGCTTCCAACGCTTCCGCCTGCTTGCCCTGCTGCGCCAGAGCGAGGCCGAGGTTCACCCACGCGGGCTTGTTCAACTTGTCGATCGCGACGGCCCTGCGGAGGTAGTTCTCGGCCTCGGCCCACTGGGCGCGGTTGTAGTAGCTGTAGCCGATGTCGTTGAGAATCGTCGCGTCCTTGGGCTTCTTCTTGATCAGTTCTTGGAACTCGCGCAGGGCCTTGGCCTGATCGTCGGCGCGGTCGTAGAGCACGGCGAGGCGGCGTGAGGCGCGATCGCCGAGAGTGATGTCCAGTTCTCGGGCGCGTTCGTAGTAGGCGATGGATTCGACGTCCTTGCCTTCCTTTTCGAGCCCTTCGGCCATGGTGATCAAGAGGGTGGCGGCGGGCTTGCCGGCCAGTTCTTGCGCCTTCGGCTCGTGGTTCGGCGCGCTCGGTTCCTTGCGGTCGGAACCGCCGAAGAGGCTCGTGGGCTGGCCGGACTTCATATTGAAGCAGCCGAGCCCGGAGATGGCGAACGCGGCGAGAAGCATGAGAGAACGGCGCATCGAACGACCCTCAAAAGCGAACACTTCAAAAGAGCGGAACCAGCCCGACCGCGATTCCTACGGGTAGGTCTGCGGCGAGTAACCGGCCGGGCCGTACACGTTGGATTGCTCCACCGTGTGGTACATCTTGATGCGGCTCAGGTCGGTTCGGATCGGGCTACGGTAGTCCTTGCAGTGCCCTTCGAGCCGGCCGAGCAGGTAGAACTCGCAATCGTTCGGGTCGAGGATTTCGCTGCCGGGCAACTTCGCGACCTGACCCGGATCGAGCGGGCGAACGAGTTCGGGCGTGATGAAGATCACGAGTTCCTTCTCGCCGGCCTGAGTGCGTTGGAGTCCGGTCAGGTTGTTCAAACCGGGGATGTCGCCGAGGAACGGAATGCGGGTGGAGTCCGCGCCGATGTTGTACTCGATGAGCCCGGCAATCGCGAGCGTCTCGCCTTGCCGCAGTTCCACCGTGGTGTTCACGTTTCGGCTGGTGAGCCCGGCCACGGCACCGCCGCCGATGTTGGTCGCCGTGTTGAGGTCGCGGGTGCTCACGGTGGCGTTGAGCGAAAGCCGGATTCGGTCGCGATCCGTGATGAACGGCGTGTAGTTGACGATGACTCCGTAGGGCACGTACTGCACGCCCTGGAGCCCGCCGCCGCCGCCGTTGTTGCTGCCGAAGCCGCCGATGATCGGAACGGGGAACGACCCACCGGATTGGAAGTACGCGGTTTGGCCGTTCATCGTCACGAGCGTGGGTTCGGCGAGCGAACGGGAATACTGCAGCGTCTTGAGCGCGGTGAGCGCGAAGGGCAAGCGACCGGCATCGAGCGCGAAGGGGACGTTGGCGGCCTGGCCGCCGCCGCCGCCGCCCCCGCCGCCCCCGAACGAGCCGAAGCCCGCACCGCCGAAACCGAAGCCCGTCGCGGCGAATCCACCCGTGACCGGACCGGTCCGATTCGCAAACACGGTGATGCCCTGCTGGCTGGTCACGGCGAAGTTCAACCCGATGCTGCGAGCCGCGGCGCGATTCACCTCGGCGACCACGACGCGAAGCATCACTTGCTGTTCGCCCGCTACTTCGAGCAGGTTGATGATGTTGGTGCCGCCGGCCGTCATGAACGCTTCCGGGCTCAGCGATGCCGCCGCATCGGGGACGCCGCCAGCGGGGATCACCGGCATCTTGGCCGCGTCGCCGCCGTTGCTCATGTTCGCCTTGATGATCTGAAGCACCTGCCCGCCCTGGAGGTAATCGCGGACGCGACCGCTTACCACCAGCTTATCCCCGACCACCTTCAAGCGGATCGACGTGTCCTTGAAGTACTTGTTGATCTCGTCTTCGAGCGCCTTGTAGGCGCGTTCGAGCCGCTCCTTCGCTTCGGGATCGGGGAAGACGCGAATGAGGTACGTGAGCGTTTCCTGCTTCGTGGGATCGTTCTTGTCCCCGAACCAGATGTTGAGAACCGTGGCCCCGACGCCCTTGCCCTGGAGGAGAATTTCCTTCGGCGAGACCACGCTCACGGCGAGGATCGCTTCATCTCCCGATTGGATGCGGATCGGCTGGCCCTTGAGCATCATGACGCGGGTCTGATTGGTCACCAGATCGAGCGTGGTCTCGGGGTCGAGGAGCTTCGCCACGTACTTGGCGATTTTTTCCTGGGTCGCGGCGGTGGGCTGCGAGGCTCGCGGCAAGCCGTTGGGCCCCGGCGAGAGGAGCGGGTTGCTCAGCGGGCCAGCATACGGGCCAGCCGGCGGCTGGAGCCTCGCTTCGCCGGCCTTCGCCACCCCGTCGGGCTGCGTCGCGCTCGGACTCGTGTAAATCGGAACCGTGGCGTTGTTCGCCGGATTCGGTGCGAACAACCCGGCGGTCGGGCCGGGAAGGCCGAGCGGAAGCGATCCGCTCCCCGGTATGCCGGCGGCGGGTTTCGTTGCCGGCTGTTGCGCGGCCCCCTCGCCGACGCACAAACCGACGGTAGCCCCAAGCAGTAGCGCGAACGCCCACGACTTGAAGTGCGGACCCGGTCCGGAAGTTCGCGCCCGGCGATTTCCGCCGGTTGGGCTCTCGAAGCGCGCCATCCTGATCTCCCCCTATAGACTCGATTGCGTGTCGTGAACTTCGCACTCGCCGAGCGAGTGGAAGCGACATCGACTAGCCCCGGCTCCTGTTCCCCCAGGCCGGGCACCAACTCACGCTCTGACGAGTCGCACACTAATAGCGGAGCTGAGAATCGTGTCAAGACATTCGACCGCGAAAAGCCCGCGTTGTGCGAATTTTTAACGATGTTTCTCGGCCTTTCGCGCGGTTCGGGCAGGCGTGAGAGGCAAGGCAAGAACGGCGACTTCAAACGACTCGGAAGGCCCGCGAAGCCCGGCGATTCGGCGAGCGTCGTTCCACGGCAAATCGGTGAGATGAGCAATTTGTGTCAAAGTGGGCGAACTCTTCTGCCGATACCGACTGTACGGTTCGCGGCAAGGATGCGGATTGAAGGGGTGATTCATGGCACGGGAAACGTTCCGCCTTCGTGTACGGCAACTGATCGCGGCATTCGCCGTGAGCGGCAGCACGACGGCCATTGCTCAGGTTCCACCCGCCCCGTTCCCGATCGCCGCACCCTCGGCTCCGGCGGAGGAGCCGGTCGAGATCTACTACGGTGCCATCAAGCTTCCCGCTCCCGCCTCTATGGTCGAGGCAAGCCTCGTCGTAACGGCCTCCGCGAGCAGCCCCGCGCTGAAGGACGAGCCGAGATCGGCCGAAGCCTTCGTCGCGGCGCTGCACTCGATACGCGACGGCACCCGCGACATTACCGCAGCCACGGTCGGACTCCTCGGAACGGTAGGCGACCGCGTCCGCCATACCGCCGAGTCGCGACCCATTATTCTGGCCACTTACGCGATGCCAGCCTCCTCGGCAACGATGCAGCCGTCGCCTGCCGCCACGAACGCTCCCGCCTCGCAACCGCAGATCGTCGTAGTCCGCGAAGCCGCACCGACCACGGCCGCCGAACCCGGGATCACCTTGCACCTCGAATCGCTACTGGTGTTCGGGGTCGGGATTCTCGGGCTGCTCTTCGCCGCGATCGTCTGGGCTCGCGGTTCGCGCACAGTTGCGCGCTCAGCGCTGCCCTCGGCCATCGCACCGCCCGTTTCGTTCGACCCGAATCTGGTGCAACTCTCCGGGCAGTACAACGCCGGCCCGAAGCGCGAACCCGCTGAGAAGTTCGACCTCGGCCCGACTTACCTCGACGACGTGCAACAGAAAATACAGATGGAAGCGGCGAGCAACACGGCGGCGGTCGAGTTCATTTTGAACCAGAATCTGGCCCTGCTCACGGCACTGAATTCGATGGAGCCGGAAGCCGCGGCACCGGCACTCGCTTAATCGAACCGCTCACTTGCACCATTCACGGAGGAACGACATGGCGACGGGTAACCCGGTATATGTGGGCATGGATCTGGGCACGTTCAAGACTTCGGTCGCGAGTTCGACCGGCTACCGCGACGTGCTGCCCACGGCCGTGGGTTGGCCGAAGGACCACATCGCCCGCACGATGCTGGGCCGCGACGTGGTCTTCGGGAAGGATCTGACCGAGCATCGGTTGGCGCTGGACGTGGTGCGTCCGTTCGAGAAGGGCGCGCTCAAGTACGTAGACGCCGCCGCCGCCGGCATGAACGCCAAGCAGGTCGAGAAGCACGCCCTCGCAACCAAACTCGTGATCGAGTACTCGGTGCAGGCCGTGCAGCCAGACCGCGACCGCCCGGTGTACGGCGTGATCGGCGTGCCGTCCCGCGCCAGCATGAAGAACAAGAAGTTCATCATGGACGCGGCGGCGGGCACGTTCGACGCCGTGGCCATCGTCTCCGAGCCGTTCACGATCGCCTACGGCATGAACCGCCTCAGCGATGCCCTCGTCATCGACATCGGCGCGGGCACCATCGACATCTGCCCGATCTACGGCGTCTACCCCTCGGACGACGAGCAGATCACGCTCTCCGTGGGCGGCGATGCCGTGGACGAGGAGTTCGAGAAGCGGTTGAAGCTCAAGTACCCGACGGCGCAGGTCTCGCGGAACATGGTGCGGGAACTGAAGGAGCGCCACGGGTTCGTCAACGACATGAGCGACGCGGCGGTCGTGAGCCTTCCGGTGGCCGGAAAGCCGACGCAGATGGACGTGACCGAACCGCTCAAGGCCGCGTGCATGACCATCGTCGGGCCGATTGTGGAAGCCGTTCGCGGGCTCATCGGCCGCTTCGATCCGGAGTTCCAGCAGCGCCTGCGGCACAACATCATTCTGGGCGGCGGCGGCAGCCAGTTGAAGGGCCTCGACCGCGTGATCGAAACCTCGTTGAAGGAATACGGCGGCGCGAAGGTGACCCGCGTGAACGACGCGACCTACGCCGGTGCCGTGGGTGCCCTCAAACTGGCGATGAGCATGCCGGCCCACGGCTGGACCGCGCTGAAGAGCCACACCGTCAGCAAGAAGACCATCGCGGCCGCCGCGTGATCCAGCGTGGCGGCAAGTTTCCAACTTGCCACGATTCACACGAAGATTTAGCCCGCTCTTTCGCAGGAGGAACTCGTCATGATCGGTTCGATTCGCCTGAAACTCGGGTTGGCTGCGATGCTCGGCGGGTGGCTCGCCGGCGCGGCCAGCGCTCAGCAACCCACTCCGAACGCGCCCGTTCGCGCGGTCTACGTGACGGGCCAGGATGGCAACTCGAAGGTCTACTACGTCACGGGCGTGGTGCCGGTCGAGAAGTTGCCTCCGGTCGCTCCGGCATCGCTGCCGCCGAGTGCCGTGAAGCCGATGCTGGCCGCGCCGCTTCGTCCGAGCCCCGTTCGCACGGACGTGCCCGCCGCGCCGGCTCAGTTGCCACCCGTGGCCGAGATGCACGCCATCCCCGAAGTCGACGGGGGCGATTCCTCGGCCTCGTGTGCGACCGGTCACTGCGGCAAGGGCAGCCACTGTAAGCACGGCCAAACCTCGGCCTGGGTGTGCGCTCGCACCCCCGCCACGATCGTGCCGCCACTCGGTTCCAGCGTCCGAGGCGTCTTCGACATGCAGCGCGAGAACGCGCTCGGCGAATACTTCGTCGTCTACCGCGAAGATTGGCTCGACGCGAAGTTCATCCTGAACGATTCCGGCATTCGCCACGTGGACGGCATCACCCGCCGCCTCGGGCTCATCGGTGCGCCCGTGAAGGTGGAGCCGACCGGCATCGCCGAACTGGATTCGAGGCGCGTGTTGGCCATCGTGGAAAAGCTCGTGCAGTCCGGCGTTTCGCCCCAGGAGGCGGGTAGCCGTGTGATCCTCGGCACCACGCGGGCCGAAGGCCTCCGCTATCACGACATCGAAAACCTCAACGGCCGCTCGGGTGGCAACGGCGGCTACGGAGGCGGAGGATTCGGAGGCGGAGGATTCGGCGGAGGCGGCTTCGGCGGAGGCGGCTTCGGCGGATTCCGTTGATCCCACTGCGATGCACGAGGAGGCGACCCGATCGGGTCGCCTCCGTTCGTTTCGGGACGAGCGCCGAACGAGTTGTTTCGTCTCCCGGTTCCCTCTCTCCACTCGGCTGCTTACAATCCCACTTCACCTGCCCGCGACTCCGAGGCAACCGAACCCAACATGCCTGCCGTGCCGAAAGCCAACCTCAACCCGGACGACATCTCCCTCGTGGACCTCCAGGCCGAAGCCGAGACGCTGCGCACGAAGATCAATCGCTTCCGCGAATCGCTCGGCCGCTTCTTCGTGAACAAGCAGGAGATCATCGATCTGATGGTGGTCGCGGCCATCGCTCAGGAACCGCTCCTGCTCGTCGGCCCGCCCGGCACCGCCAAATCCGACCTCATCGTCAAGTTCAAGGATGCACTCGGCGTCAGCGAGACCGACTACTTCGAGTACATGCTCACGCGGTTCACCGAACCCAGCGAGATCATCGGGGCCATCGACATCAAGGAACTCCGCGCCGGCCGCTACATCCGTAGGAAGGAAGGCAAGCTCCCCACCGCCCGCATCGTGTTCCTGGACGAAATCTTCAAATCGAACTCGGCCATCCTCAACATCCTGCTCACGATCATCAACGAGAAGAAGTTTTACCAGGAAGGCAAGCCCGAGGCGGTGCCGCTGCGAGTGATGTTCGCGGCGACGAATGAAATCCCCGAGCAAGGCGAACTCGCCGCGCTCAAGGATCGCTTCGTGCTCAAGGTGCAGAGCCGCTCCGTGCAAGACGAACACTTCGAACAACTCATCGACATGGGCTTGCAGAACGAGGCCTACAAGGGGCTGAATCAGAAGCCGTGGGTCGAGGGCCACTGCACGCTCGACGACCTCGTGAAGGCCAACCGCTACCTCACGTTTCTCTTCTCTCGACGCACCGGCAACGGCCTCGGCGAAGAGCAAAACGATCGGCAAGTCTTCTTCCCGCCGGATGTGTTCCGCGAGTATCAGCGGCTCGTGAAGACGCTCGTCCGCGAGGATGAAATCTTCATCAGCGATCGCAAGCTCGTGAAGTTGTACAAGCTCTTCCGCGTGCGGTCGTGGCTGCTCTCGGGGGGCACGGTCAGCCGCGACGACCTGCGGTTGCTCGCCTACCTGGGCGAAACCGAATCCGAGATCGACCACCTCCGCGAGAAGGTGCCGCAACTGCTCGGCGACGGATGAACGAAGGCCGGCAACCGCTCGCTCGCTCGCCGGTCTGTCGAACGATCACTCCACGGCCTTCTTGAAGTCGGCTTTCCTTTCCCGACCCTTTTTACCCGCGTGAGGCTTGCGAGGCGATGGGCAGCGCGGGTCTGCGTCCCTTCCATCCGATCGGTCGTCCGGCGAAGCGTCGGGCCAGTGCGTACCACTGGATGGAAAGCAGAGCGACGATCCCGACCGGATGCAGGATCGCGCCGAGCATCGATTGCCGATAGCGGATCGCGCAAGCGAGTCGGGGCAGCGAGGCGAACGCCGCCGCCGCGAGAACGAGAGGTTCATCCGGGGCGACGACCAGAAGCGCGAACGGCAGAACCTGCCCGCCGAGAAGCAACGCGGTCCACGGCACGATCGCCTTCGCGCTTCCCATTCCTTCGTGGGCGTTCTTCGCGAAGCCGTTCCACGTTGCCATCCCCGAGCGATACATGCGGCAGATGGCGAGGTCGGTCGCGTCGCAAAGGTCCGTATGAATGCCGGCTTCGCGGTAGGCTCGCGGTAACGTGAGGCCATCGTGCAACGAAGCCTTCACCGCTTCGTGACCACCGGCTCGGTCGTAGGCTTCGCGCGTTGTCAGGAACCACTGACCGCAACCGGCTCCGAAGCTCGCACGCAACGATCTCCGCATCCCAATCATCGGCAAGTAGCTCAACAAGAGCCAGTTGATCAGCGGGACGATCAGCTTCTCGAGGAAGGTGCCGGCCTCCTGGCGCGGGAAACCGCTCACGAGCCCGGCCTTCGATTCCTTTTGAAAAGCCGCCATGCGGGCGAGTGCATTCGGCGCGAGTCGCACGTCGGCATCGAGGAACGTGAGAATCGGGAAGCGAGCCAGTTTCGAGAGCGCGAAGCAGGCGTGCTGCTTGCCGCACCAGCCGTGCGGCAGCGAGGGCGCGGCTTCGACCCGCACGCGGGAATCCTTCCGCGCAATCGCGCGGACGATCTCCACCGTGCGATCCTCGGAGTGATCGTCGAGTACGATCGCTTCCAGTTGGACGTCGCGGGAAGCGAGTACCGCTTCGACGCATGCTGCGATGGATTGTTCTTCGTTCCGTGCCGGGATCAGAACCGAGACCTTCACGCTTGCGGTTTCGCGAGGCGCTCGCCGAAAGAGAAATGCGTTCCACACGTAAAGCAGCGCCGGCACCGAGGCCAGTACGAAGGCCATCGCCGCGAGCACTTCCAAGATCATGGCCGCTCCTTCATCGCGGCATCGTGCGAAGCGTCGAAGCGTTCGCGGCGCAGCCAAGCCTTCAGGCACCGCCACCAATCGTAGACGCCTCCGACCCCGGCTCGCCCTTCGAGTAGCGCCGTGAACTTTGCCGGATCGCGGCTCATCGCCTCCGCGTTCAACCCGTCGAGTGTGTCCGTCAGTGCATCTTCAATCAACTGCGTCCACTGTTTGCCGTCGAGGCCGGGATGCTCGGCAATCGGGATCGGTTCGCCGAACCGCGCCAGCGCCTCGGGGCTGCGTTCGTTCCAGAAGGAATACTCGATGGCCAGCGGCAGTACGAAACCACGTTCGAGCCGGGCCGCGAGGTGGCCGACGCCCGAACGCAAGTTCAGCGGCCGTTCGCGAACGTCGGTGAATCGTCCCTGCGCCGTCACCCAGAACGCGCGGTTGGGCTCCGAGAGAATCAAGTGTCCGATTCGCAGGAACTCCACTGCCCCGCGCAGGCTGCGTCGATCGACGCCGATGAAGCCGAGGCGTTTGAAGAAGGCGTAGCGGTTGACGGCCACGGCATCGATGGCCGCGAATTGATCGCGGCCCGTGAATCGATGGCTCAGCACGATGCCGATGAGCGGATCCCACCACGACGAATGATTGAGCACCACGAGAATCGGTTCATCAGTATTTGGAAGCGCAGCACCCGAACATGAGAGGCGCACGGCGTGCATGTGCTTGCGAACGTAGCGCGTGCAGTAGCGGCGGAAGCCGCGGATGAGCCAGTGCCACCGGCGTGGAAGTGCGACTGGCTCGCGTCGTGATGTTCGCGTGAGCGTGCTCATGCGGTGTGCTGCAATTCCGGCGCGTCGGCCCCTGGGTGCGTGGGCGTCCCGCCCGCAACGGAATCTAAGGTGTGACCCTCTGGCCGTTGACCTTGAAGCGGCCGGGACGGCCGCGCTCCCAGGGAAGCCGCGTCTTGGTCCAACGTGTCCGCGGCAATCCACCCGGACATCAGTACCATCGGCATCCCGGGTCCGGGGTGCGCCGCGCCGCCGGCGAGGTAGAGGCCCTTCACATCCGGCGAGCGGTTCGCCGGCTTGAACGCACCGAGCCATTTGCCGTGGCTCGCCAGTCCGTAGATCGCGCCGTTCAGAACGCGGTAGCGGTCGTGAATGTCCTGAGGCGTGAGCGCCGATTCGTAAACGATTCGCTCCTCGATGTCTGGCATCCGGCCCGTCGTCTTCAGCTTGTTCAGAATCGCCCGGCGATACTCGGGGAACATCTTCGACCAGTCGTGATGAGGCCTCAGATACGGCGTGTGAACGAGAACGTAGAGTGCCTCGCCGCCGCAGGGCGCGGTCTCGGGTTCGGTGCAACTTGTGGCCGCGAGATAGCAGGTGGGATCGGGGGCCGGCTCGCCCTTCTTATAGATGAAGTCGAACTCTTCCTCGGGATCGCGCGAGAAGACGAAGTCGTGGTGGAGTAGGTGTTCGTAGCGTTTCTTGAGGCCGAGGTAGAGCACGACGCCGGAGCAGGCGGGCTCGTACTTGCGGCGCTTGGCGAAGCGCTTGGCGGCCCTCGGTTCGTTCAGCAGTTCGGCGTGGGTGCGTACGCTGTCCGCGTTGGAAACGATTGCCGCGAGCGGGATGCGTTCGCCGCCTTCGGTCTCAATGCCGCGAACGGCGGAATCCGCGAGGATTCGCTTCACGCCGCAGTTGGTGTGCAGCTCGACGCCGAGTTCCTCGGCGAGTTTCGTCAGAGCTTCGGGCACGGCGCGGGTGCCGCCGCGCGGATACCACACGCCTTCGCTCGTCTGCATGTGGGCGATCGCGCAGAGGATCGCCGGTGAGGCCGCGGGGCTCGAACCGACGTACTGCGTGAAGTGGTCGAGCATCTGGGCGACGCGCGGATCGGGGTTGAACTTCCGCACCGTGCCGGCGACGGAGCGGCCCATCCGCATGGCGAGCACGTCGGCGAGGATCTTCGGCGAGAACCCGGCTTTGAAGTCGATCATGTCGCGGATGCCGCCGATCGACTTCCAGAAGTAGTGCGTGTTGGAGATGCGATGCAGGCGTTCCGAAAGTGCGATGAAGTCGCGATAACCCGGACCGATCCGTGCCGCCATCGTCTCGACGTCTTCTTCGAGGTCGAGGACGCTGCCGGTGTCGAAGAAGCAGCGCCACTGCGGATCGAGTCGAACGAGGTCGAGGTAATCTTCGAGTTGGCGGCCCGCTTCCGAAAAGATGCGCCGCAGCACGGACGGCACGGTGAGGATCGTGGGCCCCATGTCGAAGCGAAACCCCGCTTCGTTCAGCACGGCAGCTTTGCCCCCGAGCCAGGCACTCTTCTCGAAGAGCGAGACCTTGTAGCCGCGAGCGGCAAGCACGCACGCCGAAGCGAGGCCACCCAAGCCGCCGCCGATGATGCCGATTCGTTCCGTTTCTGGTTTCAAAATCCCACTCCGTTACGCGGTCTCGGCCATGTGCAACAAGATGCCGATGATCTTTCCCACATCGCGGATGAAATAATCATCCGAGTCCAACGTGACTTGCGCGTCGCGAAGCCGAAGGAATTTCCAGTGCGTTCCGGTCGTGGTCGCTCCGAAAATCTGCGTGATCGGCTCATGCTTCGAGGCATTGAAAAGCCACGCCGCCCGCATCTCGGCAATGCACTGACCGAGGCCGTAGTTCACGTTATCGTTCTTGCCCTCGGCCACGGCGATCACTGGAGCCGTCACGATGTATTGCCGCGAACTCCGCGTAATGAGAAAGTCGCAAAACCCGTTCAGGCCGATCGTGGGATCGACGTTGAATTCGACCCCCGAGAACAGAGCATTCTGATTGCCGCGAAGTCGGCGGAACTCCATCAGGATCGGCGCGATGATCAACTCGGAACGAGCCTTCTCGGTATTCGCGCCTTGCGCGACCGTCACGCCTTCCTGCAACGTCTCGGAAAAGCCGGCGCGAGGCTCGACCGCTTCGACAGTCTGAAAAAGCGGTTCGATTGTCAACGTCAGCCCGAGCTTGGCTTCGACATCGTTGAGTGCGAATTCGCGGTAGGACATCGTCGTGCCTCGGAAGAACTTATCGAGGCATTCTAACAGGTCGCTGCCGCGGCCGGCTGAGCCGCGGTTCGCGATTCACCATTGAGCCACTTGGTCTCGCAACCCAAGTCGTCGAGCAGGAGCCGCGAGGTGATGCGGGCCGATTCGTAGATCACGGGCAGGCCGCTGCCGGGATGCGTGCCGCCGCCGACGAGGTAGACACCATCCAAATCTTCGAAGCGATTCCGCGGCCGCAGGTGCAGCATCTGCTTCAGCGTATGGGCCAAGTTGAAGGTCGCGCCGCGATAAACGGAATAGCGGTTCTCCCAGTCGTTCGGCGTCACGATCTTCTCGAAGCGAATGCGGCGTTCGACATCCGGCAACCCGAGCTTCCCGAGTTGGCTCAGCACCTTCGTCCGGAAGCGCGGCACCTCCTTCGACCAGTCGATGTTCTCGTGCTGATGCGACACCGGTGCCAGCACGTACAGCGTACTCATGCCCTTGGGTGCCAGCGTCGGATCGGTGACGCCCGCATTCTGCACGTAAATTGAAGGGTCGTCCGAGAGTACGTGGCGATCTTCGATGTCTCCGAGGTTTCGGGTGTAATCCGCCGCGGTGTAGATCGTATGGTGCGGCACCTCTTCGCAGAGGCCGTCGATGCCGAGGTACATCATGAACGTCGAGCAGGAGTACTTCTTCTTTTCGATCTTGCGATCGGTCCAGCGCGCACGCAGGCGGTCCGGTACGAGCTTCTTCATGGCGTGGGCGAAGTCTGCGTTCAACACCACCGCATCGGCGCGGATCTCCTCGGACGCCGTTCGCACACCCACGGCCCGGCGGCCTTCAAAGAGCAGTTCCTGCACCTCGTCGCCGAGCGAGAACGTGACGCCCATTTCGGCGGCGATGCGGGCCATGGCTTCGGACACGGCCGAGCAGCCGCCGATGGGGTGCCAGACGCCGTACTCGTATTCCAAAAACGAGAGGATCGAGAAGAGGCTCGGGCAGTTGAACGGCGACATGCCGAGGTACTTGGATTGAAACGAGAACGCGAGGCGGATGCGCGGGTCGGAGAAGAATCGCCCGAGTTCGGAATCGACCGAGCGCCACGGCCGCAACATCGGGAGTACCTTCACGAGGTCCCAACTGAGCAGGTCGCGCCAGCCGAGGAACGGGCGTTCCAGAATCGGTCGGAACCCTTCGAGCTTCGTGCGGTTCTCGTTCAGGTATCGGGCGAGGTTCGCGGCATCGGCGGGGCTGATGCGCGCAATCTCCTGCTTCATGCGAGTGACATCGGGCGTGCAATCCAGCTGGCCTCCCGAGCCGAACAGGATTCGATACTGTGGATCGAGACGAACCATCGGAATTTCAGAGTGCAGGTCGCGGCCGATGAGCTGGAAGATGCGTTCCAGAACTTGCGGATAGAGGAAGAAGGTGGGCCCGAGGTCGAAGCGGAAGGCGTCGGCTTCGAGGGCACTGCATCGGCCTCCGACGCGCGGAAGGCGTTCCACCACGTGGACGTCCAGGCCCGCGTTGGCGAGCAGCAATGCCGCCGCGAGGCCACCGGGGCCAGCCCCGATGATGAGTACCTTGCGACCGCGGCGAGATTTCGAGGCCTGGCACGTTGTACGGGCGGCACCCGCCAGTGAGATCATGCGAAGGTCCTGTAACGAGCCGAATGGCAGATAGTACGTGCGGAGGCTTGCGGAATGCTACCCCGACTTGGAACCGCAAGGCGGCTCGCGGCATAACTGGGATTCTGCTAAGATGGTCGCATGGTGCGGATCTACTTTCCTGAACTGACGCCGATGTCGGCAATCCGGCGGTATTCCCGACGGATCGTGGAGATATTCCATCCTGAGAAAGTGATCCTGTTTGGATCCTACGCGAACGGAACCGCGACTCCAGATAGCGATGTCGATCTGCTGGTTGTGATGCCGACCGAGAATTCGATCGAACAGGCCGTCTGCATCGATGAGGCGATTGAGGAGCGCGGTTTCCCGCTCGATTTGTTGGTGAGAACTCCCGAGGCGGTGATCGAACAGATCCGCAATGGGAATTCGTTCGTGCAAGAAATCGTGACTCGGGGCAAAGTACTCTATGAAAAAGTACACGCGACAGTGGGTACGCAAAGCCGAAAGCGACCTCGCCGTGGCCCAGCATCTCTTCACCCTCAAGCCCGCTCCGAGCGATGAAATCTGCTTCCACTGCCAGCAAGCGATCGAGAAGTATCTGAAAGGGCTCTTGTCGGAGCATTCGCTCTCAATTCAAAAGACGCACGATTTGAGCATTCTGCTTCAGCAACTCCTTCCGGTTGACCCAACGCTTCGCCCACTCGGGCAGGGCCTCAAACGAATCGCGCGCTATGCGGTTGAATACCGCTACCCCGGAATGAGTACGACGAGCCGGCAGGCACGAGCAGCGTTTCAAAGAACAGTAGTCGTCGCGGCAGCAATTCGACAAAAGCTTGGTCTGCGATCGCGCAAGTCGAGCTGACCTCCGAGGCTATTGCATATGAGCGATCCTATTCTCACTCCCTCCGAGCTTCGAATCGCCGCATCGAAGTTGCCGCGAACGAGCCTGGCTCACCTTCCCACGCCGCTCGAAGAAGCGCCCCGATTCGCGGAGCGGATCGGAGGCGGCGTGCGGGTCTTCATCAAGCGCGACGATTGCACCGGCCTGCTGCTCGGCGGGAACAAAGCTCGGCACAACGAATTCCTTCTCGGCGACGCATTGGCTCAGAACGCCGACATGCTGGTCTGGGGGGCGGCGGTTCAATCGAACAACTGCCGCCAGACCGCAGCTGGCTGCGCGAAGCTCGGCCTCGAATGCCGCCTCTACCTGAGCCGGGCTCACCACAAGACCGAACCGCAAGGCAACCTGCTCCTCGATTATCTCGTCGGAGCGCACGTCGAGTTCACCGATGCCGAGATCGGGCCGGAGCTCGATGCCTTTCTCGCGGTGAAGGCCGGGGAGTTTCGCGAAGCTGGAAGGCGGCCGTACGTGTGGCATCGCCCGCGAGTCGTGCCGTTGGCCGCCGTGAGCTATGCTTTGTGCGTCGCCGAGATTGCCGAGCAACTCACCGAGCGCGGCCTGACGGCGGACGCGATGTACGTGTCCTCGTCCGGCGCAACCGGGGCCGGTGTCGCGCTCGGCAAGGCGCTCCTCGGGCTCACGGGCGCGGCCCGGCTCATCTGTCCGATGCATTGGCCCTGGCACATTCCCACGGCACTGGCGAACGACGCGAACGCAGCCGCGGAGCTGCTCGGCGTGCCCCACCGCCTGAAGGCCGAAGACATCGACGCGGATGAACGCTTCGTCGCGCCGGGCTACGGGCTACCCTCGCCTGCGGGTCAGGCCGCGTTAAAACTGCTCGCCACCACCGAGGCCATTCTCACCGATCCGGTCTACACGGCGAAGGCACTGGCCGGGCTGATCGCGGACGTTCGCGCCGGCATCTACAAGCCCGGTGCGATTCTCGTGTTCATCCACACGGGCGGCGTGCCGGCGATCTTTGCCGATCCCGCCGGGGTGTTGTCGCACGGGTGAACGCGGTGCCGCGATGCATTCCTATAATCCTCCCATCGTCCCGTTCCCAGGAGCATCCCATGCGCACGTTCCGCTGGGCCGCGATTTTGCCCGTCGCCGCCTTTGCCGCGTTCCTCGCCACCGCTCAGGAGACCAAGTTGAAGTACCCCCAGACGAAGAAAGTCGACGTGGTCGAAGACTACCACGGCACGAAGGTCGCCGACCCGTTCCGCTGGCTGGAAGACGACGTTCGCAAATCGAAGGACGTGGCCGAGTGGGTCGAAGCCGAGAACAAAGTCACCAACGCGTTCCTCGAAAGCATCCCGCAGCGCGAAGCGATCAAGAAGCGGATCACGGCCCTTTGGGACTACGAGAAGTTCTCTGCTCCCGCCAAGCACGGCAAACAATACTTCTTCTACAAGAACAACGGCCTCCAGAATCAGAGCGTGCTCTACGTTCAGGATTCGCTCGACGGCGATGCGCGAATGCTGCTCGATCCGAACACCTGGAGCAAGGACGGCACCATTGCGATGGCCGGGTCCGCCACATCGGACGATGGCAAGCTCCTCGCCTTCGCCAAGGCCAGCGCCGGTTCGGACTGGAACACCTGGCACGTCTTGGATGTCGCCACCGGCAAGCAACTGGCGGACGAACTGAAGTGGGTGAAGTTCAGCGGCGCGTCGTGGACCAACGACAACAAGGGCTTCTACTACAGCCGCTTCCCGGAGCCGAAGTCGGACGCGGCGTTCCAGGCGCTCAACGAAAACCAGACGCTCTACTTCCACAAGCTCGGCACGCCGCAGAGCGAGGACGAACTCGTTTACAAGGTGCCCGAGCACCCGCGCTGGACCGTCGGAGGCGGCGTCACCGAAGATGGCAAATACCTCTTCATCAGCATCGGCGACGGCACCACCAGCCGCAAGGTTCGCATCGCTTACAAGGATCTCACCGACCCCGCCAGCAAGGTGATCGAACTCGTGCCCAACCACGAGAACAAGTTCACCTTCCTCGGTAACGACGGTGGCACCTTCTACTTCCAGAGCGACTTCAACGCACCGAAATATCAGATCATCGCCATCGACACGAAGAACCCGGACTCCAAGAATTGGAAGACGATCATCGCCGAGGACAAGAACACGCTCGACAGCGTGGACCTCGTCGGCGAGCAGTTCATCTGCAGTTACCTGCAAGATGCGAAGACGCTGGTGAAGGTCTTCGACATGAAGGGCACGGCGATTCGCGAGGTGCAGTTGCCGGGCATCGGCACCGCGGCCGGCTTCAACGGTAAGCGCACGGACACCGAGACGTTCTACACCTTCCTCAGTTTCACCACGCCGCCGAGCAGCTATCGCTACGACATCGCCACCGGCAAGAGCACGCTACTGCGGCAACCCAAGGTCAAGTTCGACACCACGCAGTACGAGGTAAAGCAAATCTTCTATGCGAGCAAGGACGGCACGAAGGTGCCGATGTTCATCGCTCACAAGAAGGGGCTGAAGCTCGACGGCACGAACCCGACGCTGCTGTACGGCTACGGCGGGTTCAACATCTCGCTGACGCCGGCGTTCTCGATTAGCCGCATGCAGTGGATGGAGATGGGCGGCGTGCTCGCCGTGGCGAACCTCCGCGGCGGCGGCGAATACGGCGACGCCTGGCACCGCGCCGGCACCAAGCACACCAAGCAGAACGTCTTCGACGACTTCATTGGGGCCGCCGAGTATCTGATTTCCGAGAAGTACACGAGTTCGAAGAAGATCGCGATCCAGGGCGGCAGCAACGGCGGCTTGCTCGTCGGGGCGTGCCTCATGCAGCGGCCGGACTTGTTCGGGGCGTGCCTCCCTGCGGTCGGCGTCATGGACATGCTGCGCTTCCAGAAGTTCACCGCCGGCCGCTTCTGGACCGACGATTATGGATCCAGCGACAACTCGGACGAGTTCAACTCGCTGTTCAAGTACAGCCCGTACCACAACCTGAAGCCGGGGGTGAAGTACCCGGCCACGATGGTGACGACGGCGGACACCGACGACCGCGTGGTGCCGGGGCACAGCTTCAAGTTCGCGGCGCGATTGCAGGAGTGCCAAGCGGGCTCGGCACCGGTGCTGATTCGCATCGAGACGAAGGCGGGCCACGGCGCCGGCAAGCCCACGAGCAAGGCGATTGAGGAAGTCGCGGACCAGTGGGCCTTCCTGGTGAAGACGCTCGACTTCAAGCCGGCGATTCCGGAATAGGAATGGGGAGTCGACCGCAGCACGTTCGAGGTGAAGTTGGGCTCGGCACGGACGGAGAAGTCGAGGGGATGTGGTAGAATGGCGATGCTTCGCGAGGAGGGCTGAACGATGACGAGCGTGCTGGCGGTTTACGAGAACGGAGTGTTGCGGCCGAAGGAGCCTCTGCACCTGGCGGAGGGCCAGGAAGTGAAGGTGACGATGGCCGATGCAAAACCGGCACCCGAGCCGATTTCGGATGAGGAATACCTCAATCGGCTTCAAGCTGCGAAATCGCTTCAGGAAATGTTCGCGGTGATGGATTCTGGTCCACCCGAGCCGGAACTCGACATCATGGAAGCCGTCAATGAAAGTCGACGGCTCACGGGTTTCCGAATGCCCGAACCCAAATCTCAGGAGGTGGCAGGGTGAAAGATGTGGTGTTCCTCGATACCGGTCCTCTCGGCTTCTTGACCAATCCGAGCAGCAAACCGTTGCCGGTCGCGATCCGACAGTGGCTGACCAATCTCCTCATAGCAGGGCGTCGCGTCATTCTTCCGGAGATCGCGGATTACGAAATCCGTCGCGAATTCATTCGAGCGAAGTTGATTCGATCACTGGGCCGTTTGGATGCGCTTTCTCGATTGATCGAGTATCGTCCACTCGACACCCCCACGATGCGAATCGCCGCGAATCTCTGGGCTCAGGCCCGCACCTTCGGCTATCAAACTGCCCCAGACCTGGCACTCGATGGCGATGTGATTCTTGCGGCTCAAGCGCTCTCGCTCGGGGTACCCGCCCCCCCCGGTTGGGGACTAACAACCCGGCGGCTGACGCCGCTCGGCTCGCCCCGCCAAAGCGCCGATGCTCGAACCGGTTCGTCCTATTCGTCTTCCACCGAGTTCAACTGGCCCTTGATGAGCCGTTGCGTGAGGGGCCAGGCCGTTTCCAGGAACTCGCGGTATTGCTCGGCGGTGAGCGTTTCCTCCAGCGGCCCCGCGAGTTCGAAGAGCCAGCCCTTCCCGTGACTCTCGACGTTGATGGCCGAAGGGTCGTTGAGGAGTTCGGCGTTGAAGCGGAGGATGCGGCCCGCCATCGGAGCGTAGAGCCCGGACGTGGCCTTCTGGGTTTCGATGTAGCCGATCTCTTGCTTGAGCGTCACGAGGCCCGGGTCGATCCGCCATTCGAGAAAGTACACGTCTTGCATGAGCCGCACGGCGTAGGCACTGAAGCCGAAGGCGTGCGTGCCGTCGGCACCCGGGCGGCACCACATGTGGTTCTTGCAATAGAGCAAATCGCCCGGCAACTCGGCCGGATGATTGCCCATCAGGAATGTCAACGAGTCGGGCATGGATAATTCGGCGAGCCGTTCACTTCTTCAAAAACGGAACGGGTTTCAACTCCAGCTTCTTGATCGATTGTAGGTAGTCGAGCACCTTGGCGGAGCGTTCGCCCCCGACCTGGGCGTGGAAGTGCAGCGAGAACCCGTGCGGCCCCTTTGCGTCGATCAGGCTCGGTTGCAGTGTGAGGAACGACTTCACGGCATCGATGAGGCCCATCATCGCGGAGCAGAACAGATCGATGCGGGCTCCCTTCGCCAACAGGAACTCGGCGATGTCGTGGCGGCCCATGTGCGACGCGGCCCCGAGTGCCGTTTCCCAATCGCCGCCGCCCCAATCCATCTCGGCGTTCAGCAGCCCCGGCTCGCGTTCCAGGAGTTTCTTCAGCATGGCGAGGTCCATGTGGGCAAAGATCACCCAATCTTGGACGAGCAGTTTGTTGATCTGCGGCTTCTTCCACGAGGGGTTGAAGCCGGGCTGCGGATAGTCGCGTTCAAAGGGCGCTTCGGTGCGTACGGCGTGGGGAAATGGCGCGGGCTCGGCGGCGGTAAGTTCCGGCGCGGACCCGAGGACGAACCCGGCCGAAAATGTACTGAAGGCGCGTCGGGTGATGGAATCGGACATATCAAGCCTTCGTTATGAAAAGAATGCCGGCTTGGGTGAGGTACGCAGAGAGTCGTTGATAAGCTTGAGCCGGATCGACATTTGAAGGTGGCGGGTTCCCAATCGTGTGGCCATGAGCGACCCAGTTGCGATATTCGAGAATCTGTTTCACCTGACCGCGAAGATTTGCATCGACAGCCGGGAACAGTTCCAGCACACGCGAAGTGATGTTCCAGTACTCAATGTCGTCGAGCATGGCTTCCCGGACCGCATCGCGCTGCGAGTCGCCCGGTGGAAGAGCCGCAATCGGGATGAGTTTCAGATGATCTCTCAGGGTCCGCTCGAAAACCGCCACAAGGGCCAAGACAACGACACGAGCCAGTTCTTTTTTCGCTTCCTCCAAGGCGATGATATTATCGCTTATCTCGTCCGATTTGAAGGACGCATGTCGATTGGTGATGGCCCTTGGGATCCTTTGCTTAACCACCCTTTCCGTCACGCGAATACTGTCGAGCGTGGTTCGATACCACTTGAGGACCCGATCGAGAGGGTTACTCGTCATCGAAGCACGCCGCGGCGAGTTCGCGGAAGATCTCCTCGGCGAGAGGTAGTTCCCGATAAGGAAGATAGTTGGGAACGTGATACCAAGCATCTTTTGCTCGAGAATACTCCAGAATGCAATTGTCCCCCGAACCATTCATGTCCACACGCCCATCCCATCCAATAACCCACGCAGCCACAGGAGTGATGACCATCAAGTCTTCGCCGCGAACTACATAAAGTTCCTGAACCAAGTACTCACCACTCGCCTGCTCAGCGACCACGTTCACATTTTTGCACACCGCCGGCTCGCCCGGCAGCGCGAAGCACCACGGTCGGATTCTTGTAAACAGCGTATCGACTGTCTTCCGCCATTCCGCGACATGCTTCAAGGCCATGCCTAACTCGCCCAAGCGTGAAACGAGGGCGGCTTCGCTCTTGAACTCATGGACGGCGAACGTTCCACTGCTGTTGTACCCGGCAGGATCGCGAAGTTGCAGGATGAGGTTCGGCTTCCCCTCGACACCGTTGAGTTCCCACGTCGCTTCGGCAGTGGATCCGTTCAACGTCGTTTCGAGAAGTTGATTCTTCCCGGCGACCATCGCCGAGAGTGTCGGATTAGCAAGAAGGGTGACATCTTGTGAAATTTGCACGATTCATCTCCACGAGCGTTCGCTATCGCTCGCAGTCATTGTAGCGGCCAAACTTCACGGTTACCCCAGCAACTCCCGCACCAGCTGGCCGGTGGGAACGAGCGGCACGGGGCGGGAAGTGCGGTCGGTGAGCGTGGTTTCCAAATCGTAGCCGAGGAGGTGATAGATCGTGGCGAGGAGGTCCTTGGGCGAGATGGGTCGGTCGGCGACGGTGCCGCCGATGGAGTCGGTCTTGCCGACGACCTTGCCTCGGGCGATGCCGCCGCCCGCGAACATGGCCGTGTAAGCCTGGCTCCAGTGGTCGCGGCCACCGCCCTTTTCCTTACTGATCTTCGGCGTCCGACCGTGCTCGCTGAGCACGACCACGAGCGTTTCGTCCAACATGCCGCGCTGCTCGAGGTCGGCAATCAGGCCCGAGTAGCCGCGATCGAAGCCGGGCATCAGTTCCTTCCGCATGCGCGGGTAGTGTTCCCAGTGGGTGTCCCAGCCGGAGCCCGCGAGGCCGAACTCGTCCCAGAAAACCGTGACGAACTTCGAACCGGCCTCGACGAGTCGCCGGGCCGCGAGGCAACCCTGGCCGAAGAGCATGTGACCGTAGTTCTCGCGAACCTTGCCCGGTTCCCGGCGCACGTCCAAGGCGTGCTTTAGCTTCTCGGAGCCGAGCATGCTGAAGGCCATCTCGCGGTACGGGTCCGAGGAATCGGACGAAAGCTTGGTTCGGCTCGTGCGGGCGACTTCGAACTGATCCTTGAGCGACTCGCGGAGGTTCATGCGGTCCAACGTGATGTCGGCCGCACCCTCGCTGCCGATGGCGAAGTACGACTCGGGCGTGGTACCGACGTAGGGTTCGTCGAACTCGATGGTGCGGTCCGTCAGCGTCTTGGTGATCTTCTTGTTGGCCCGACCTTGGAAGCTGGTGAAGAGCGGGTTGAAGGCGTTGCCGAGGAAGGCGGCGTAAGGTCCGGCGCGATGCACCTCGCCCGTGCGCTGGCTGCTGAATGGGAACGGGAGCGCGATGTTGTCCGGCACCGGCTTCTTCATCGCCGCCGCGGCGTTCTTACGGCGTTCCAAATGCGACACCACCGACCCGATGAACGGCCAGTGCCGCCCATCGTGCGGGCTCAGTTCCATCGCCACGTCGATCTCGGGAATGGAGCTCGTGGCGTAAGCCACCCCGTGAATCGGGTACTTGTGCGTGACGGAACGCGCGACCGTGACGTTGTGCATCACGCGAGAAGTGTGTGGCAGCAGTTCGCAGACATCGCAGCCGGGCAGCGTGGAGCGAATCGACTTCAACTCGCCGCGAATCTCGACGGGTGCATCGGGCTTCATGTCCGCGAATTCGAGCTGACTCGGCGAGCCGTAGAGGAACAGCAGAATGCACGACTTGGCTTTGCCGAAGTGCTTGTCGTGGGGTTTGCTCGCGGCTTCCGATCCGCGCGCGGTGTTCCGCAGAAAGTCGGGCAGCGTCAGCCCGAGGCCGCCCAGCGCACCGGCCTGGATGAAGTCGCGGCGGGAAACGCCATCGCACAGGTTCTTCTGGGAGCCGAGGACGCGGAGCATGGGAGGATCTCGGCGAGCCGGAGGGCGCGAGCCCTCGGGGGGTGTGGCAACCATATTATCATGCCCACACGAGCCGCCCGATGCAAGCGAAAAGGCGGAGGGGGGTGCAATCCGGGGTAAGCCGCTCCAGAGTTGGTGGAACTTGTGTATGCGCCGTCGTGGTACTTAGAATGGCGCAGGGACATGAATGGCAGCCCAACTCCAAAACGAGTAACGCCGCATTCAATTGCCGCCGGAGAGTCGCCTTTCCATAGACTTTAGCTCCCGTTCACTTTAAGATCAGGGTTATACCCTTGCCGCGCGGTCGCGGCTCCTACCACCCGAAAGCCAACGATGGAGCCCCGTTTGAGTTCCGACTCCTCCGAGTTCGAAGGCCAACCGCCGCCCCTCGAAGCCACTTCGCCTGCCGACCTTCCACCACTCGATCTCGAAGATTCGGACGACGAAGACGAGTCGGCGGTGGTGGGTCATGCCGATCCGGATGCCGACGTCGATCTCGATTCGGAGCCGCTCGAGCATCAGTTGCCGCCGGAAACGGACCCGGCAATGACGTTCGCGGACATGAAGCTGATCCGGCCGCTGTTCGATGCCGTGACGCGGGCCGGATACGTTCACCCGACTCCGGTTCAGGAAGCCGTGATCCCGCTCGCGATGCGCGGCAAGGATGTGATCGGCCAGGCTCAGACCGGCACCGGGAAGACGGCCGCGTTCCTGTTGCCGTTCATGAATCGCTGGCGTCCGCACAAGCTGAAGGGTCCGATCGGGCTGGTAATGACTCCGACGCGCGAACTCGCGTTGCAGATCGCGACCGAGGCCGAGAAGCTCGCGCCGAGCCGGTTGTTTCGCACCGTCGCGGTGTACGGCGGCGCTCGCATGGGCAAGCAGCTCGAAGGCCTCGCGCGCGGTTGCGACCTCGTTGCCGGCACGCCCGGCCGCATGTTGGATCACCTCCGCCGCGGCTCCATGAGCCTCAACGACGTCCGCTTCGTCGTGCTGGACGAAGCCGACCGCATGTTGGACATCGGCTTCCGCCCGGACATCGAACGCATCTTGAAGCGCTGCCCGCTCACCCGCCAGACGCTGCTCATGTCCGCCACGGTTCCCGAATCCATCAAGATGCTCGTCCACCGGTACATGACCAATCCCACTCACCTCCAGATGACGCCCGAAGTGCTCACGGTCGACAAGATTCGCCAGTCGTACTTCACCGTGGACAAGGACAAGAAATTCGAACTCTTGCTGAAAGTGTTCGAGCGCGAGAAGCCGCGGCAATGCCTGATCTTCGTGGAGCGCAAGCGCTGGGCGGACAGCCTGTACCGCGACTTGAAGCGGCACGTGCCGAACGCCGCGGTGATCCACGGGGACCTCGCGCAATCTCAGCGCGAACGGATTATGGCCGCCTTCCGCACCGCGGAAATCAAGACGCTGATCGCGACCGACGTGATGAGCCGCGGCATCGACGTGTCTGACATTTCGCACGTGATCAACTTCGACCTGCCGCTGGACATCGAGAGCTACGTCCATCGCATTGGCCGCACGGGCCGCATCGGCAAGGACGGCATCGCGATTTCGTTCGTGCTACCGGAACAGGGCGGGCTGCTCACCGACATCGAGATGATGATTAACAAGTTGATCGACCACGACAACATTCCAGGTCGGGAGTGGTATACGTCGCGGCGCGTGGAATCGCGGGAGCGTCACGAAGTGAAGCAACCGGTGGACGTGGCCGCTCAGGTGGCCAGCGTCCGCGCCCACGACGGCTGGGGCATCGACGAGGCGGACCTGACCGGCGGCAAACTCGGCGTCGCCGAGGGCGAACAGCCCGAAGGCGAACTGCCCCTGGCCCCGACCGAGAAGAAGCCGATCTTCGGCAAGCGCGGCAAGCGGTACAGCGAACGTCTGTGAGAACGGGGATTGCTCGATGACAACCATGCCGATTCACCGGATCTCCGTCAAACAGTACCACCAGATGATTACGACTGGTGTGCTGTCGGAGGATGACCGTATCGAGTTACTCGACGGCTACTTGGTGGAAAAAATGCCGCACGATCCCATCCACGACGGGGCGCTTCAAAAACTGAACAAGCGATTACTTCGAGTTCTGCCACCGGGCTGGGAGCTCCGCGTGCAGATGGCTACGTCACTCGGAGGCAGTGAACCGGAGCCCGATGCTGCTATTGTTCGTGAGGACCCCGATGAGTACTTCACTCGGCACCCGGGACCGAGCGATTACGGAGTCATTGTCGAAGTCGCGAATTCTTCACTCGACATCGATCGGGAAGACAAGCACGGAATTTACGCGCACTCGGGTCTGCCGATTTATTGGATCGTGGATGTCGTGAATAACGCGGTTGAGGTTTACGAACGGCCCACGGGTCCGACGGCCGATCCGACTTATGGTTCCAAGCACGTGTACCAGATCGGCGATTCCGTCCCATTCGTCGTCGATGGGAACCTGATCGATACCATTCCCGTTGTCGATCTACTCCGCTCTTAACGCGCCTCGGATAGTGACTACACGCTCAACTCCGCCTTCATTCCCATCGTGCCCGCATATCGCTTGCGGATCGGTTCGATGTGATCTGCCAGAAACTCCGCGACCTGCTCGGGAGCGCGGCCCACGAACTTCCTCGGATCGAGCATCGCTTCAAAATCGACCTTCGTAAAAGCCGGTTCGCCCTTCAACCGCTCCAACAATTCCACGGATGAACCCAGGCCTTCTTTGATGCGCGCGGTCACGGCGTGGCTGTGGATTCGCACCACTTCGTGAACCTCCTGGCGGTCGCCGCCCGCCTGCACCGCCGCCATCATCAGGTTCTCGGTGGCCATGTACGGCAAGTACTCGCGGACGTTCCGCGCGATCACCGGCCGGTTCACGACGAGGCCGCCCGCCAGGTTCAACGCAATTCGCAACACGGCATCGGTTGCGAGGAAGGCCTGCGGAATGTAAAGCCGGCGGCAGGCGCTGTCGTCTAGCGTGCGTTCGAACCACTGCGTCGCGGCCGTGTCCGCGGCCATCGGCGGCAAGCCGATCAGGAAGCGCGACAGCGAGCACATCCGTTCCGCGCGCATCGGGTTCCGCTTGTACGCCATCGCCGAGGAACCGACCTGCTCCGCCTCGAACGGCTCGTCGATCTCTTGTCGATGCGCGAGCAAGCGGAGGTCGCTGCCCCACTTGTGTGCCGATTGGCCGAGGCCGCTGAGTGCATCCAGAACTTGCGTGTCGATCTTGCGCGAATAGGTCTGTCCCGTGACCGGGAAGACGCGGTCGAAGCCCATCTTCTTCGCCACGAGCAAATCGAGTTGCTTCACCTTCTCGTGGTTGCCGTTGAACAGGGCGAGGAAGCTGGCCTGCGTGCCGGTCGTTCCTTTCGCCCCGCGGAAGGGCAGTTCATCGCGTCGGCGTTCGAGTTCGTTCAAGTCGAGTACGAGGTCGAAGAGCCAGAGGGTCGCGCGCTTGCCGACGGTCGTGAGTTGCGCTGGCTGGAAGTGCGTGAACCCGAGCGTCGGTTCGTCCTTCCAGGTTTGTGCGAAGCGTGCGAGCGCGTCGATCGTCGCGGCGAGCGTGCCGCAGAGTTGGTTCAAACCTTCCCGCATCAAGATGAGGTCGGCATTGTCCGTGACGTAGCACGACGTCGCGCCGAGATGCACGATGTCGCGGCAGCCGGGAGCGACATCGCCGAGCGTGTGGATGTGGGCCATCACGTCGTGGCGCAACCGCTTCTCGTGCTCGGCTGCCCGCTTCAAGTCGATGTCGTCCAAATGAGCTTGGAGTTCCGCGAGTTGCTCGGGCCGAATCCGCGGCGACTTCCCATCGTCAGCCAGCAAACCGAGTTCGGCTTCGGCCTCGGCGAGGGCCAGCCAGAGCTGTCGCCAGGTGCGGAACTTCCGCTGCGGACCCCAGCGTTCCGCCATCTCCTGGGAGGCGTAGCGGCCGATCAGCGGGTTGTCGTAGACGTCTTGAGTCATGGTGAACTTGAGCGAAAGAGGGCGATTGTTCGTGAGAATGCGCCGATTCCGGAGGAACAGGCGGTCCGCGTGAACCGTTCGCCGAAGGCATTACAACGCGCAGTTCAATTTACGATTTCGGGCTCGAGGCGGCTGAGGCGCGGCTCGGAGAGATGAATCGTCGGGTAGGCTTGGACCGACAGGAAGTCCGTCCGGCGTACTCCGGTCGGCTGTCGTAAGGAGAACGACTATGCTTCGGAAGTGGCTTCCGCGGTTGGCACTCACGGCGTTCGCCGTGGTGCTGTGGGCCGGCTCGGGGTCGCAAGCGACTGCGGCCAACGACCCCCCGCTCACCAAGTTCAGCTACTACCCCTATCAGTATTACCCGCACAGCTACTGGCCGGCGAACAGCCCGCAGTGGCCGGAACCGAAGGGGCACCCGTACATGCGGCCGCCCGCGTACCAGGCCTACCCGGCCTTCCAAGAACCGGGATGGCGCTACGAACTGTGGAACCCGATGAAATACTATCGCGGCAACCACTTCTGGTTGGATCAGTTCTAATTTTTGAAACCCGGTTTCTGCTTTGGAAACCGGGTTTCTTGAGACTACCAGAAACCCGGATTCCAAAGCAGAAACCGGGTTTCAAGCACACTAAAACCCGGTTTCTGGCTTCGAAACCGGGTTTTTTGAGCGACTGATTCATTCCTCAACGAACAGAAACCCGGTTTCCAAAGCAGAAACCGGGTTTCAAAATCAGTGATTCACCCCGAATTCCATCGACGCGATCAGCGCCCAGGCCAAGCGGCCGAGCGCCTTCGGATCCTTCTTGAGCACCTTTGCCACGGTCGCGGTTTCCTCCGCAGTTGGCTTCCGCGTCAGGATCGCCAGATACAACTCCTCGGCGACTTTCTCGTCGGACAACTTCGCGAGGCGTTCCACCAAGTTCCCCGGCATCGGCTTCATCAGGGCGAGTACGGCTTCATCGTGAAGCACGAAGAGGGCCGCCTTGAGTGAAGGCGCGATCTCGTCTTCCGGTTCGCGCGGCTGGTTGGCGAACGCCTTCACGAACTTCGGCCGCAACGCTTCCGCCGTCTTCGCATCGGTGCCCGTCGCGATCACGACGCTCTGCAAAAGCTGATCGGCCGTCAGCCTTCGTTCCAGGGCCGTCGCGAGGTAGCGCGGGTCGGGCGATTCCTTCCCCACGAGCAGGCTCGACCGCTGGTACGTTTTTGAAAGTGCGATCTCGCGGAGCAGCCACTTGATGTCGAACTTGTGCTCGGGGAACTCGGTGGCCAGCAGGTCGAGGAGTTCCGAGTGCGAGCCGAGGTTCTTCGAATGGTGCATGTCGAGCGGATGGACGATGCCGCGACCCATGAGCGCGAACCAGAGCCGATTCGCCATGTTCCGTGCGAAGTCTTTGTTGCTCGCCTTCGGCAAATGCTCGCTGATCGCCGCCAGCGTGCTGAACTTCGGTACGCCGGGGGATCCCGTCTGCTTGTTGGGCGGCTCGGCGAACTCCATGCCTTTCGGGAACTTCGGAAGTTCGAGCATCATCAGGCCGGGTAGCGCCGGGCCGGTGCTCATCATCACTTTCGTGAACACCGAGGCGAAGTTCGTCTTCTCGCCGAGCGGCTTCTCGCCAACCTGCAACTTGGCGGCGTTCACCAGCACCGCGCTCTTGAAGAACGTGTGCAGCCCCTGGAAGTGCTGCTGCTTGTACTCCTCGACGAAGAGGTGGTCGTGGCACTCGCAGCACTGGAAGTTCTTGCCGATGAACAAGCGGCCGACATCGCGGGTGAGGCCCGAGTAATCGACGGGGTTCTGCCCGTAGTTCTCGAGCCGTTTCGCCAGGAAGAACGACGCTCCGAGGTTCTCGACATCCTTGGCATCGGCGCGGAGCATCTCGCGGGCCATCTTGTCCCACGGCTTGTTCTTGTCGAAGGCGGCTCGCAGGTACTTGGTCCATTCGGGGTTCTCGCCGAGCCGTTCCATCAGCACGACGTTGAAGAGGTCGGCCATGCGGGTGGAGTATTCCGGGGCGGCGAGGAGCCGGTCGATGAGCTTCTCGCGCTTCTTCGGGTCGGCGTCCGCGAGAAACGTTCGAGCGGCGTCCGCCGTGGGAATGTTCCCGGCGAAGTCGAGGTAGACGCGGCGGAGGAACTCGGCGTCGTCGGCGAGTGGTCCGAGCGGCACGCTCTCGGCCTTGGCGACCGTTTCAACGTGCTGATCGATCCGCGCCGCGAGTGGCTCCGCCGCCTGGGCGAGCGAGCCCGTTGATGCGAGGACAACAACGACGAGGAATGTTCGGATGGGCATGATCGGTTCCCGGAAACAGGTCGGGTGGCACCGTGCTTCCAGCCGGTGAAGGAAATCGAGCACCGGCTGGAAGCACGGTGCCACC
>JAYTGN010000172.1:0-5377 GCA_043733485.1 Gemmataceae bacterium | reverse complement strand
TTACACCCCCGAACTACGGCACTTGAACTCGGCCCGAGTTTTAATTCACTTCAATCATGGCAACCGAGAAGAAGAAAGAGGAGTGGTCGCCGCGGCTCTGGGAAGGAATGGACTTCTTCGCCTGGCTGCGGCTCTTAGTCGGCAACCGCTTCGCGGTCCATCCAAAGTACTGGTACATCGCGGCCATCGTGACCTGGATGAGTGCGGTTCACATGGTGCTGCGCTGGCTGCAATTTGGCCGGTTCGGTAGCCGCATCGCCGCCACGCCGATCCCGTTGCATCCGATTTTCGTCATCGGCCACTGGCGCACCGGCACCACGCTCCTGCACGAACTGTTGATCCTGGACGAACGCTTCGCCTATCCAGACACTTACGCCTGCCTGGAGCCGAACCACACGCTTATCACGGAAGATTTCGTGAAGCGCTACATGGGTTGGATCGTGCCGAGTCGCCGGCCCATGGACAATATGGCCGTGGGGTTCGACCGGCCGCAGGAAGACGAATTCGCCCTGTGCATGTTGGGGCTCCCGAGCACGTACACCGACTTTGCTTTTCCGAACCGCCCGCCGCTCGACCCCGGTTCGCTCGACCTTCGGGGGTTGAAGCCCGTTCAACTTTCGCGATGGAAGCGCGAGTTTCGGCGCTTCCTCCAAATGCTCACCTTCAAGGATCCGAGGAGGTTGGTTCTCAAGTCGCCGCCACACACGGCCCGCATCTCGGTGCTGCTCGAACTGTTCCCGCAGGCTCGGTTCATCCACATCGTCCGCGACCCGTACGTGGTGTTTCACTCGACGGTGAACTTGTGGAAGACGCTCGCTCGGAAGCACGGCCTCCAGACGCCTCGGGCCGACGACGCGACCGTCCGCGAGAAAGTGTTCCGCGAGTTTCGCGTACTCTACGAACGTCTGGAAGAAGCGAAGCCGCTCATCCCCGCCGGTCAGTTTCACGAGTTGAAGTACGAGTCGCTGGTGAAGGATCCGGTGAACGAGATGCGTCGGGCGTTCGATGCCGTGGGTCTGGATGGCTTCGAGGCCTACTTGCCGAAGTTGAACGAATATTTGGCTCGCACGGCCGGCTACGAAACGAACAAGTTTCAGATCTCGGATGCCGACCGCGCCGAGGTCGCGAGTCGCTGGGGCGATGTGATCGCACGGTACGGTTACTCTTAGCGGCCGAGTGGGGTCGCGTTTTCCCGTGCTGCCGATTGCAGCGATTCCGACGATTGCAAATCTCCAAGATAGTCTGGGCAGGCCCACAACGAACGGTTATGGTTCGTGTTGAAGATGGTTGTGAAGGCCGCCCCGCAGGAAGCCGAAAGCACCGTGGATGGCCCATGAGAAGCTCAGGCGTCGAGGATCACTCGTGCGAACCACCATTCTTGCGATCGTCGCGTTTGCCACGGCCGGTTGGCTGGCGGCTCAGACTCCGGCGGAACCCAAGATCGTGATTCAACCGCGACGAGCCGCCGACACGTTGGAAAAAGACTTCCCCGGATTTCTCGTCATTCGCCCAAGAAGCCAAGCGGCAATTGAAGAGCCGCCGCCAGTTCGCACGATTCCAAACAACCCGATGGTCGCCACGCAGCCGAACCCCGCGCCCGTCGAGAAGAAAGACGGCAAGATCGCCTTCGACTATTGGTTCGCGGCGGCAGTCGAAGGCGAGCGCATCGGCTACCTCCACTGGACGGCCAGCGAAAGCCAAAAAGACGGCAAGAAGTTCCTCCTCGGCGTCAAGCACCAGCACTTCACCGTGGATCGCTTCGGCCAGATCGTGACGCAGTTCGGCGAAGAATCGACCGTCGAGACGCCCGAAGGCGAGGTGCTCGTCACGTCCACGCGTCAGGGCCTCGGCAAGGATCAGGCTCTCGCCCTGAGCGGTATCGTGGATGGCAAATCGCTGAAAGTCACGGGCGAAGGGGCGGCGAAAGAAGCGAGCAACGACATCCCGTGGCCGGGCGGCGTGACCGGCGTGGCCCGCGAGCCCGAACTCTTCCGCGAAGCGAAAATGAAGCCCGGCGAGACCTTCGACTATCTCACGTACGTGGCGCAGGTCAACCGCGTGGTCAAGGTGACGGTGACGTTCGATGCCGAGGAGTCCACCTCGCTGTGGCCCAACACACCGCCGCGGAAGCTCCGCCGCTATACCTCGCGCATGGAGCCCGTGGGCAAGTTCAAACTTCCCGCGGCCACGACCTGGATGGACGTGGAATCGGGCGAGCCGCTGCGAGTCGAGTTCGACTTCGCGGGTCTCGGCGGTCGCGTCGTGTTCTTACGCACGACCAAAGAGGCCGCGGTGGCGGCCGTGACCAACCCCGTCAAGCTGTTCAACGTCCAATCCATCCGGCTGAACGTCGAGATTCCGGGCGTCCACGCGAAGAATTCCATCGTGTACAAAGTGACGCTTCCGAAGGACGACGAACCGGGGACGGCGTTCCCCTCCGAGCCGCGCCAGGAGATCAAGAACCTCAACGAGAAGGCAAAGTCCTTCGAACTTCACGTGTCGGCGTCGCGCGGGCCCAAAGCCGGGGCGAAGGCGGAGCCAGCCCCGAGCAAGGAGTTTCTCGGCAGCAGTTTCTTCATCAACTGGGACAACCCGCTGGTAAAAGGTCACGGTTTGAAGGCCGTGGCCGGGCTGCCAGCTGGAGCCACCGATTGGGACAAAGCGAAGGCCGTGGAACGCTGGGTGCGGCAAAACATGCAGGCCGTCGAATTCTCCCAGGCCATGGCTACCGCCGATAACGTCGCGAAAACACTGAGCGGCGACTGCACCGAGTACGCCATGCTGAGTGCCGCGATGTGCCGCTCCGTCGGCGTGCCGTCGCGCACGGTTCTCGGCCTGGTTTATGCCCCCGGCCCTGGCGGCAAGCCGTTTCTGGCTTACCACATGTGGTTCGAGGTATATGCTGAGAGGCAGTGGCTCCCGCTGGACGCCACGCTGGGTCAGGGCGGTATCGGGCCGGGGCACGTGAAGATCGCCGATCATTCGTGGCACGAGGAACGAACGTTCGCTCCTCTGCTGCCCGTACTCCGCGTTCTGATGGCGAAACCGGCGTTTGAAGTCGTGAAGGTCAGCCCGTGATCCGACCCGCGAATTGAGAAAAGCTGTGTGAATTCTGGATGAGCGCGATAGCATCCAGACTTTTGAGCGTCTATACTCGTAAATCATCGCAATCGAAGTGGCCCAGACCACGGCGGTCCGCGATTGATGTTGAACGTTCGACCTTCGAGAACTCGTTACCAAAAGTCAGCGAATCCACGGCCCGTCGATGCCCATCACCCTTGCTACCCGGACTCACGGACGCTCGACCACGGAGCAATTGAGCACCATTCCGGTCCCGGCTTCGGCCCGGTCCTGGCTGACGCGACTACTCGCAGGCGAAGTCGAACTTCCCGCCTTCGCTTCCGCTCCGCCATCGACTTTGCCCAACTCCGCAGCCGAAACCGCAGCCATCGCTCGCGCCGTCGCCGCTCCCGAACTCTTCGTTCTCGAAGCGTTGGACCGCGAGGTTCGCGAAGCTGCATTGACCGCGCTCCTTCGAATCGCGGCCGAGCGCGGCGAACGCGTGCTGCTGCTTTCTCCCGACCCGGTTGCCGCGGATCGCCTCGTACTCGCCCTCGCGGAACCGCGAACGATCCGCGTCGTGCGTGCCCTTGCGGAGGGTGAGAATCCCCATCGTTCCATACCCGCGGTCTCGCGATTGATTTCGTCGCAGGCCGGTACGGGGCGAGCCGACCAGATGAAGCGCGAGGCCTCGCTCGCGGTTGCGACCTTGGAGGCGAAGCGCGCGCGGTTGGAACGAGCCACGGGCGTGCGGGTCCGCCTCGAAGCTATCGAGCGAGAGCGAGCAACCCTCACTGAGCGCCTAGCTTCGCTCGAATCCGAACTTCAGACCGAGTGGGATGCGAAGCGCGCGGCAGCACTCGCGCCCTCGGACGCCGAGCTTGCGAACCTTTCCTCTCAGTTGTTGACGAAGCGAGCAACTCTCGAAGCTTCCGCTCGCGAACGGTTCCCAACGCAGAGAAAGCCCGGCTTCTTCGCACGCATCTTCGGAGGGGGGAAGCCCGCTCCGGAACCACCGGTCGAGGTGCCGACCGGGGTCGATCGCCAACTTCAAGAACTGATCGACCGCGAGGCGAAGGTCCGAGCCGAGCGCGAGGCGATGGCGGCACAACTTACGGCCCCGGACGACGCCGAACGAGCGAGCGAACTCGTGGCTCGTCGAGCCGAGATCGAGCCTCGGTTGATGGAACTCGATGCCGAGGCCGTCCGGCTCGATGCCTCCGTGCGCGAGTTCCAACCGCGACCCGCGACCTCGGACGATACCGTCGAGAACGGTGGCCCCTCGAAGGCGGCGCGGGCGGAACTGGAACGCGAACTCGCCGTCGCGCGCACGCGGTTCCAGGAACTGACATCGGCCGGGCCCGACCTCGCCCGACGGCTCCTCGCGGAAACCCAGGTCGTCGTCGGAACGCCCGGCAGCCTCGAATCGGATTCCGTCTTCAAAGCGTTGAAGCCCGCCCTGCCCCGCTTCGACTTGCTCGTTCTCGATCACGCGGAAGAACTCACCGAGCCCGCCTTCGAACACTTATCGGCGCTGGCGACGCGCACGATTCTCGCCGGCGAGACGACGACTCCGCCCGCTCCACGACCGCAGTTAAACGGTCACGGACACCCGACGCGGCCGCGTTCGACGGCACCCTCACTCTTCGCGCGGCTCGCCCGGTTGCTCGACCACGAGCCCTGGCGGATCGAGGCCGGTCGGCTCGTCCTTCGGCTCGTTCACCTCAGTACCGAGGCTCGGCAAGGCCTCGCGCGCGAACCCCTGCTCGATCATCCCGACGTGGAACTCGGCGTCTCCATCGGCGAGGGCGAGCCCGTCTTGGCCGAGATCGCCTTCCCCGCCTCCACCTCGATCGTTCAAGCCAAGACGTTCCTCGTGTCGCAACTCGGCGAGGTCTTGCTTCGCACCTGCGGCGAACGCACCTGGCATCAGTCCGAAGAACGACTCACCGCGTGCTGGCCACTGGCGGAAGCCAATACCGGCGAGTGGATTGACTTAGAAGCGGGCGTCCGCGAACTGGTCGCGGGGGCCGGCACCGCAGCCTTCACCGCAGCAATCTCGTTCGACCTCGCGGCTGGCTGGAACGAATTGTCTGCCGAGGAGTGGCTCGCGCGCTATACCACTTCGGCTTCCGCCGGCCGCTATGCCAATCTCGCTCGGTAAGCTATCGGTAGTTCTTCCGTTACCAATTCCGAGGCGCGTAGGGTGGGCCGGAGCGAGGCAAGGCTTCAGCCTTGCCGAGTGAGGCCCACGTGCATCGGCTGAGACACTCCCCCGTGGGCCGGACCGCTACAACCGCTTCGCGGATTGTCGCGG
>JAYTGN010000171.1:0-31337 GCA_043733485.1 Gemmataceae bacterium | reverse complement strand
CTCCGCGGCGAAGACGTTTTCGCCGCGGAGCGGCCGTCCGATTTAGCCCAGGGCGGAAGCCCTGGGAACTTGGGGCTGTACTCATGCTCGTTCGCCTGCTCGTCGCCGCTTGTCTCGTCGCACTCGCTGTCCCCGCGGATGATGACGACGAGGAGAAGTTCGCGCTGCCGCCGCAGTTGGTGAAGCTCGACTTGCCCAACTCCACACTGGGCAAGGTGGCTCCCCAACTGAGCCAGAAGGCCGGCATCCCGTTCGCGTTTCCCGCTGCCGCCGCGGGCGAAACCTGCGATGGCATCTTCAACGGAAAGCCGTTCTGGTTCGCACTCGAAATGGTCGCCAGCCAGACCGGCAACCGCATCGCACTCGGCGAGAACGGCCGCAAGATCGCGCTCGAACCGCGCGGCAAGAGCATCGAAATTTCTTCCGTTCACGGAGCTTTCCGCACCGTCGCGAAGCAAGTGGTCGGCCGCTTCCCACTCGAGACCGGCATGGCCTCGCACGAGGTGCAACTCGACGTCCACTGGGAGCCGCGCTTCCCCGTCTTCCGCCTCGACTCATCGCCCAAGATCGCCAAGGCGACCGACGACAAGGGCACGGTTCTCGCCGTTCAAGCCGCCGGGACTCGCAGCCAACCGACCGGCGCTTCGCACTCCTCAACCGTTCGCCTCGGCGGCATCACCCGCGAAGCCAAACGCATCGCCGTTCTCGAAGGCAGCTACACGGTGACCGCGAGCGAGAAGATGTTGGCGTTCACCTTCGACGATCTGACGCAGGGCAAGACATCGCTCGCACTGGCCGCGCAGGACAAGGTGGTTGCGAGCCTCAAGAGCGTGGAGAAGGACGAGAAGACGTGGGAGTTCAAGATCGAGTTGAGCTACCCGGCGAACATCCCGAAGTTCGAGAGCTTCGAATCGTGGACGACGGAGAACCGCCTGCGGCTCGTCTCGCCGAATGCCGCGAAATCGTTCGCCCCTACCGATCACGAAATCCTGATGGACGGCTCGCGGGTCGTGGCCACGTACCGGTTCAAGGAAGACGCGAAGATTGGCCTCGTGAACCCGGCAGCCAAGGGCTGGAAGCTGATTTACGAAGCCCCCTCGCCTCCGCTGGAGTTCGCGGTCCCGTTTGTCTTGAAGGACATTCCGCTGCCGTAGGCACTTTTGCGAGCTGGAGCAGAACGTGTGAGTTGGAATAAATCTCGAACAAACGCTAGCTAGAGTCTTGCAGCGGCTCGCCGAATGGTTTAGCATCTCTTTCAAGTTCAACTTTTGTCGTGGCCGCTGGACGCAAACGTGTCGCCCTCCAGTTCCTGCCTCCGATGCCAAGAGGTTCTCGCGGTCGGATCCGCGAACGGCCTCTGCGCGACTTGTTCGAAGGCACTGGAAACCTCCCGCGACATTAGCTCGCGAACGCCGGGCCCCGATGATCGGACCGCGAGCCGGCCCGAACTCGTGGGATCGACGCTGACCCAGCAGGTCGCGAACGGGGTGGCCCGTACGGCCTGGGGCGATGAGAATGGCTACACCGCCAACTGGGAGGGCGAAGTTCGCCTCCCGAACTCGCCCGCCGGCTACGATCTTTACCGCTATCTGGGCGGCGGCGGCATGGGCGACGTGTACTTGGCCCGCGAACACGCGGCCGAACGCACCGTGGCCATGAAGTTCCTCCGCGGCGCACCGCAATCCACCGCCGCCGATCGCTTCCTCACCGAAGTACGCTCGCTGGCACGCCTCGATCATCCGAACATCATCCGGGTCATCTCCGTCGATCTGGATCGTTCCGACCCGCACTTCACGATGGAGTTCGCGCCCGGCGGCACGCTCAGCGATTGGGTGAAGGCCAAGGGGCCGATGCCTCCATTGGACGCGGCGCGAATCGTGGCTCAGGTCGCACGGGCCATCGAAGTGGCCCACGGCGCGAACATCCTCCACCGCGATTTGAAGCCCTCGAACATCGTGTTCGGCATCGACGACATTCCCAAGGTCACGGACTTCGGCCTCGCCAAACTCACGGATCGGGACGAAGGCCTCTCGATGAGCACCGGCCCGCTGGGCACGCCTTCATTCATGCCGCCGGAACAGATTTCGTCGAAGTTCGGAACGGTCGGCCCGGCCTCGGATGTGTATAGCCTCGGCGCCACGCTCTATCACTTGTTGACCGGTCGCCCGCCGTTCCAAGGCGACACGCCGCACGACATCATCACGCAGGTGCAGAACGCACAGCCCGAACGCATCAATTCGTTTCGACCCGAAGTGCCCGGCGACCTGGAAGGGATCGTCGTGAAGTGCCTGGAGAAAGAAACGCGGCATCGCTACCCGACGGCCCTGGCCCTGGCGGAGGATCTGGAGCGGTTCCTGGCCGGCCAGGTTCCGATTGCACCGCGGCAAACGCGACTGCGCCGGATGCGGCGGTGGGTCGGGCGGAATCAATGGACGATAAGTGGGGCGGTCGGAATCATAGCCGCTGCCATCACGATCGGGATCGGGTTGGCCATGGCTCCGGTTCGGCAGCAACAAACTCCTGCAATGGTCGACCCACTCGAAGAAATGCGGAAGGATCTGCTTGCCGGCCGTTCGGTCACATTCATTCCCGAGGCTGGGTTGCCCCGATGGCATCGCTGGTTACTCGGGTCGCCCGAACTCATCGCTGCGCCGAAAGAACCCTGCCAGTTCGAGTCGATTAGCTACGGACTCCTCGAACTTTGCCCGGACCCCATGGTCGAACACTACATTCTTCGCGCGAAGATGCAGTTCAGAGAAAGCAAACTCGGGCCAGGCGGCCTCTACGCTTCGGTCACATCGGGGTTCTATTTCGGGCAATCGGCGGTCAATGGAAGCGACAACCGGCGCGCTCTGGCGATGGTCGCCGTTCATTACGACGATATGCTCCCCCGTCTGCCGCGCCCTCCCGATCCACTTCCCGACAACGTGGTCCGCATGCAGGCGGTGCGGCTTCTGTTCGAACCGAACGAAGCTCCGAAAAGCGGCCTCATCGGATATCCGAACGCCTGGACTCCGATTAGCCGCACACTGGCGTTGCCGGGTCCGTGGCGGGCGCTTGAGGTCGAGGTCTCGCCGAATCGCGTGACGGCGCGGTTCGAAGCGGAGGGAGGCCAATTAAAGGAATTCGCTTCCGTTTCCGCGGACGAAATCCGGATGCGTTACGCCGACCTCGTCAAACAACTGGTTTTACCTCCCAACCACGACATCGCGTTCCCGGTCTGGCAACCTCGGATGCCGCTCGGCATCTGGAACTATCGCGCCGCGATCGCCGTTAAAGACGTAACTCTGACCCCCCTTCCCTAGTTCCTTCGGAGAATCGCCATGGCATCTGTCACTATTACCTCCCCGCTCGCCGGCAGTTTCGTCGATCCAAGCTTCACCGCCACGGGATACGGGGATCCCGACGGACTCATGGTTCAGGGCTCGCACAGCACCGCAACTTGCAACGGTGATACGGTCCAGGGGGGGCTCTGGTCCCTGAGATTCAACGGAGCGTCCGGAAAATCAGATGTCAGCGTCACTGGTCCTAATGCTGCCGATTCTGAGACGGATATCACCGTCAATGGTGCCAATCCTCCGACTGTCACGATCACGTCACTCGTTGCACCGCCGAGGATGGTGGAGGGAGCGAATCCGGTGAGTTACACGGTGGGGGGCACATTCGACAAGAAAACCAAGGGAGTGGGAGTCGTCTGTATGGTCGTGAATCGCGTCAACAAGAAGATCAAGGATATCATCGCCACTGCTCCTGCGGTTCTGCACGAAGGGAAAGGCACCTGGGAGGCGACTCTCTCGTTCGACGCACCGGGGAAGGGCAAACGACTCGATATCTACGCAGTCATGATCGATGGGAACGGCAGTTCCGTGACGGTATCCGGCCGGACGACCCCGCCGGCAGCATGACCTTCGGAACAGCTCCCATCCGGGTGCTGCGTCCGTACCAATAATCCTGTTCCCACTCGGCCGGGTTCGCCCGGCCGTCTTCGTTCATTCCCAGGATCACCCCGCCATGGCCGAGAAGATCACGCCCCGCGCCACCAACTATCCCCAGTGGTACCTCGACGTCGTCAAGGAAGCCGGGCTCGCCGTCAACTCCGACGTGCGCGGGTGCATGGTCATCAAACCCACCGGGTACGCCCTCTGGGAAAAGATGCAGCGCGGGCTCGACAAACTCTTCAAAGACACCGGGCACGTCAACGCCTACTTCCCGCTCTTCATTCCCATGAGCTACCTCGCCAAGGAAGAGCAGATGGCGGAAGGGTTCGCCAAGGAATGCGCGGTCGTGACGCACTACCGGTTGAAGGCCGAGAAAGGGAAGCCGCTGCACGTGGACCCGACCGCGGAGTTGGAAGAACCGCTGATCGTGCGGCCCACCTCCGAGACGATCATCTGGCGAAGTTACAAGGACTGGATTCAGAGCTACCGCGACCTGCCGCTGCTCATCAACCAGTGGTGCAACGTCGTTCGCTGGGAAATGCGGACGCGGCTCTTCCTACGCACCTCCGAGTTCCTCTGGCAGGAAGGACACACCGCACACGCTACTTCAAAGGAAGCCGAGGAAGAGACGCTCACGATGGTGCGCGTCTATCAGAAGTTCGCGGAAGAGTTCATGGCGATGCCGGTACTCGTGGGCCCGAAGACGGAAGGCCAAAAATTCCCCGGCGCGCTCTACACATTGTGCATCGAAGCGATGATGCAGGACGGCAAAGCCCTGCAAGCGGGTACCAGCCACTTCCTCGGTCAGAACTTCGCCAAGGCCTTCGACGTGACGTTCAAGAACGAGAAGAATCAGGACGAGTTCGCGTGGGCCACGAGTTGGGGCGTGAGCACGCGGCTGATCGGCGGCTTGGTCATGACGCACTCGGACGATAATGGATTGATCATTCCGCCGCGGTTGGCTCCGCTTCACGTTGTCATTGTGCCGCTGGGAAAGACGGAGGCGGAGCGCAAACCTTCGATTGAGGCGGCGGAGAAGTTGGCGAAGGAACTGCGCGACTTACCGCGCGACGACTTCTTCGGCTACGAGCCGCTCGCCGTGAAGGTGGACGCCTCGGACAAGTCGCCGGGCTTCAAATACGCGGAGTACGAGGTGCGCGGCGTGCCGGTCCGCGTCGAGATCGGGCCGAAGGACATCGAGAAGAATGCGTGTGCCGTGGCTCGCCGCGACGTGCCCGGCAAGGAAGGCAAGCAGTTCGGCGTGCTGCTCGCCGGCGCGGCCGACCACATCGTGAAGTTGCTCCACGACATTCAGAAGAGCCTGTTCGAGCGGGCCAAGAAGTACCGCGACGCCCGCACGGTGGAGGTGAATTCGCTCGACGAGTTCAAGGCACTCTTCCCGGTTCGCAAGAACGAGGAGGAAGAACTGCCTATCGACGCGCTGCGGTTCGTGAGCGCCCACTACGACGGCTCGGCGGAGGTCGAGGACTTGGTGCAGAAGGAGTACAAAGCGACGATCCGCTGCCTGCCCTACGATGGTTCGATGGAGCCGGGGACGTGCATCTTCACGGGCAAGCCCTCGGCTCGCCGCGTGGTGTTCGCGCGAGCGTATTAGGCCGGTTCGATCGGTGTAAAATCCGCGAACGCTCGTCGAGAAGGAGTTCGACGGCATGCGAGTCCGCGACGAAGCGATGGGACCGGGTGATGTACGCTCCGTTTCCATCCGCGAAGTCGCGATACTTCGGCGGCTTCGATGGTCGCGCTTCCAGCGACGATAGTAGAACCGTAAACGGAGTTTGAGAATGACCGCCCACCACTCGACGATCCGACGTGAAAGCTGGCGGAAGTGCCGAGTCAGTCGGGGAACTCACGCCTCTGTTGAACCCTGCCGCCTTTGCTTGCGGTAACGCCTGCCCGCGAAATCTCCCGTCTTCCCGCTCCGGAATTCGACACTTCGCCGCTGGCACTCCCGTTTCGACACGCTAACATGAATTCGCGGGTTGTTCCGTTATTCCAACCCGGCCGCATTCATTTCGTGCGATTCATTCGGTTCCGATTCAAGAAGAGGTTCCTCCCATGGCCCAAGAACAACTCGGCGAGTTGGTACCCGTCGGCGGCGGCGACGCGATCCCGCTCTGCCAAGCGATCATGACCATCGGCCGCCGTCAAAGTTGCGACATTCAACTCGATTTCGCCAACATCTCCGGCACCCACGCCGAACTCGCCTACCGCAGCGGCGTCTGGCACGTCCGCGACATGGGCAGCACCAACGGCGTGAAGGTGAACGGCGAACGCACCATCCGCCGCCCGCTCCGGCCCGGCGACGAAATCGCCATCGCCAACCACCGGTACTCCATCCAGTATCAACTCTCCGCCGGCACCTCCGTCGAGGAGGTTTTCGCGGAGGAAGAGGATGTCTTCAAGCAGTCGCTGATGGAGAAGGCCGGCCTGGAGAAGCCGACCAAACGTTCCGACTCCCGCGGCAAGCACTAAGTCTTTTTCGGCTCCACCACCGTCTAGGAGGTGCGGGCTCCAGGGTTCTGGAGCCGCACCTGGCCTACCGAAATTACCCGGTCCACCCGATCCGCAGAGTCCGCACGCTTTTCGCAGCCGCAAGGCGCAATTCGCCTTGGCTTCCAACGGCCCGCGTGGAAAATGAGGATGCGACTCCGCGACCGGCATCGTGAGGATAAACCGTGGCTCTTCCCCCGAACTCCTTCACGTCCTTTTCGCTCGTCCCCCCGCCGCCCCCGCCGCCCCCGCCGCCTCCGTCGTCGGAGCCATCGAAGCAACCGGACGCGCCGCGCCAAGACCTCGCGCCACCCGCGGCCCAGCTTCCCATCTTGCCGCCGACAAATGCCCCGACTTCGATCTCCGAACCGACCTCGGCACCGCCGCCAACGCAGTCGGTGACCGTCGTGGTTTCGCCGACCACGGAGCTTCCACGAACCAACCCTTGGTTGCGGTGGACGAGCGTCGGTGCGCTGGTCGGCCTCGTCCTCGGGCTCGGAGGCGCGGCGTACTACCACTCCAAGTTGCCGGGTGAATTTGAATCGACGGCCCGGGTTCAAGTGAACGGACCCGCGGCGTCCGCCGACGCGGACGTTCAGATCGGCATCCTCCGTTCGCGAGCCGTCCTCGAACGCGCGGCGCAGAAACTGGACGACTTCCGACCCTTCGAGATGCCGCCGCCCAAGAGCGATGCCGAACGCGTCGCGTATCTCGGGAAAGGACTGAGCGTTTCTCCCGACCTCGGCGCGAGCAGCGGTTCGACGTTGAACGTGACCTTCCGGGGGCCGCACCCGACCGATACGCCGAAGTATCTGCGGGCGATCGTGGACGCCTACAAAGTGGAACTCGCGAACCGACCCGCCGCCGCGATTCCTCTGTCGAAGCCCTCGGTCGATGCGCCCGCGCCAGTTCCAGTGGCCTCGCTCACCGTCAAACAAATTGAAGCGGAGCAGGAGCAACTCAACAAGCAACTCGCGGGCAAGGACGCCGCCGCCGCCATCGAGAAGCGCTTGACCGCGAGCCGCACCTCGGCAGACCAGATGCAGGTTCAACTGCGCGGCCTCGACCGCGATCTGGCTTTGATTCGCGCCACGGGCACGGCGCGCCGCGATCGACTGGCCGCGATGGAGGAACTCGGCATCAAGGCGGATCGGACTGCTGCTTCGCCCACTGCCGAAGCCGAGGCCAAGTCCGCCGAGGAAGCCCTGCGAGCCCTGCAATTGAAGAAGGCGGAACTCGGCCAGCGGCTCGGTGCCGAACATCGCGACATGGTCGCGCTCGACGAGCAGATGGCCTTCATGAAGGATCGCATCGCCAAGGCCCGCCCCGAAGTTCCCGCTGGCCCCGATGAACTCGACAAGCATCGCGTGAAGTTGGAAGCCGACCGCGCGGCACTCGCAGCGAAAGCCAGTCTGCTGGCAGGCACCATCGCGGCCGACCAGAAGTTGCAGTCTGAAGTTTCGGGCCTCCGCACGCGGCTCAACGAACTCAACGCTCAGCGACCGCCCGCTAACGTTCCGCAGCCGAAAGAGGCCGTCGCCTCGAAGGAACCTCCGGCTCCAACGACTTACTCCGTTCAAGCGGTCGTTCCCGCGAACGAAGCTGGCCGCGTGAGCCCGCAACTCTACAAGTCGCTCGTGCCCGGCGGCGCGATCGGCCTCCTCTCCGGCGGCCTCCTCGGGCTCCTCGGTTCATTGGTGTTCAACCGAACCAAGCCCGTTCGCAAGCTGCCGAAACCCATCAAGCCCGAAGTCTACACGGTCCGGGTCTCGTCGCAGTCCGTGCCGATCACCTCGGGTCCAAAGCTCGGCGTTCCCGTGTTCGCGAACGTGCCCACGCTTCGCGCCGATGTGCCGCTGGAAAAGCGACCGGCCGAAGGACTCTCGCCGTTACTCGTCGCCTTCACGCGGCCTTCGAGCCCGGAAGCCGAGGTGTTTCGCAATGCTCGCCGCGAATTGGCAACCGCCCTCCACAGCCGCGGGCATCAGGTCGTCCCGGTCACCAGCCCCGGCACCGGCGACGGCAAGAGCCTCGTTGCCGCCAACCTCGCCATCTCCATCGCGCAATCCGGCAAGCGCGTCGTGCTCGTCGATTGCGACTTGAAGAACGCGAAGATCCAGGAACTGTTCCGCCTCACGCGGCTCGGCGACTCGCTCAAATCCATCATGGCCTCGGAGGTGGACCTCCGCATGGCCTTGCGTTCCTGCGAAGTGCCCAACCTCTTCGTGCTACCCGCAGGCCGCGGCGTGACCGACCCGCTCGACCTGCTCACCCGCACGAAGTTCCGCGAAGTGATTGCCGAGTTGAAATCGAGCTACGAGTACGTGATTCTCGATGCCCCCTCGACGCTTTCGGAGCAGGAGTTCGCCGCCATCTCCGGCACGGCGGACGGCGTGGTCCTCGTCGTGCGCTCGGGTTCGGATGCGCTCTCGCGTTCGGACCGGGCGCGGGCACAGGTCATTGCCGCTGGCGCTCGCGTGCTCGGCGCGATCGTGAACGCCGCCCCACCTGCGCCGGATGCACCCGCCGAGGTGAAGCTGAAGGAACTCGCACTATCCCAGTGAATGTTCGCTGATTGCTGTTCTGCAATACTATCTGGGTGGAAGTGACCGAGGAACTGCCATGAACCCCGAAGAGAAAAAACCTCGCCGGCACTCAGCCGCCGCGGGAACGAAGGACACAATCCTGGTGCAGTTTACAACGACGTTCATCCCCGGCGATTCGCCGGAGTCGTTGGCCCGGGTGCGAATGGGGCGACCGGCGCGAAGCCCGTCGCTGCCGCCTGAAGATACGCAGGCGGACGAGGTCGATTCCTCGAAGTAATAGCCGAGGCGAAGGTCGCCGGCAGCGAAAAGAATCGCGACTTCGTTCTTGGCATCTCGCAATTCCTCCGCCACAATGGTGCGAAAGCCGCCGGGCCGAGTCGTTTCAATGCTATCTGGAGGCCTGCGTGGACGGCCGCAAGGTCGACGTGGTTCCGCGCGACAGCATCTATCCGGCTTTCCGCGACGCCATCCTCGGAGGAGATCCGCTTAGGACAGTACTCGGTGAGAATGTTTGAGGATTGCAAACGGCAAAAAGAGCGTTTTGCTTGGGGAGAACGCCCATGGCCACCAAGGCCGAGTTGCAGGCGGCCTACGAACGCACTGAGCAAATCCGCCACAGGGTGACCGCGGAGTTGCACAAGCTCGATTTCGCCGCAGCAGTGAAACATGCCGAGACCGCCCTCCCCCACCAGCACGCGGCCGTCACGTTCCAACGGCGATTCCAGAATGCCATAGCCCCTGCCGCGCCAGTCATCGACTCGATCCTGCGATACGCTCCGGCGTGCTTCCTCAGCCGATCCCTCGACACCGTCGAAACCTGGTACCTTGGCGGCACCAAAGGGGAACGATCCGCGCTGCCCGACATCCTCAGACAAGTCGCCGATGCCAGAGATGTTTTAGCTTACGCCGTCGAACTCTGGAGTGTGTTGGCAGCATCTCCTACCGCATTGCTCCGACCAACACCGGACCGACGAAATCACGCTCTACTCTCGGTCTGGCTGCCGGCGGCGGTCGTGGCCGTCCACCCGCACGAGCCGACCTCTTACTTTCGCGTTACGGACCCGCGCCGGGATGCGATCGCCAAGTGTTCCTCGTGCGGCCGGGAGCGCCGCGCCCCAATCGCGGAGTTGCTCGAACCATCACGCTGCCCGTCCTGTGGACGTCGCAGCGACTTCGTCTTGATCCGTCGGGTGATCTGAAATGAATTTTATCCTGCCCTTGTTCCTCATGATCCTTGCTTTCATCGGCGGGGTCGGGCTCACCTACGCCATCATGGACGCCCCTCGGCGGCAGGCCAAAACCAAGGAGGCAAAACTCAACCGCCAAATGCACGAGGCGCGGGAGTATTACGAGGAACTGGTCCAATACGAACGCAATCTCAAGGATCGCGCCGCGCTGACAGAGAAGCGTGAGGCCGAGTTGATCAAGCGAGAGAAAAGGGCCGTCAGTTATGCGGACCTGGAAAACGAGAACCGGCTGTTGCGTTCGGAGTTGAAGAACCACACACTTCACACGGCGTATCTCGAGCACGTGCGACAATCCGACCGGGCGGGGCATACGTCGGTCGGGGATCAGCGGGATCAACTGGGCCACGCATACTTCAAGGAAGTCGCCGGATGGACTCGAAAGTCTATCACGACCAGCAACTTGCCGCAGAGCAATCAACGCGTGCGGACGGCGGCCGAGTGGGTCCGCGGTTGCGGCGTGGAATTGACACCGGAAGTTGAGAAGGAAGCGCTGATCGACGTGAAGAAACAGTTCGAGAAGGCCGTACGTGCCCAGGAGGAGCGAGAACACCAGGCCGAATTGCGGGAGCAGATTCGGGAGGAGCAGCGCCGGCAACGCGAGATCGAAGAGGCCGAGGAAGAGCAACGAGAGGCGGAGCGGGAACGCAACGCGGCCGAGGAAGCCCTTGCGCGGGCGAAAGCCGAAGCCGCACGCGAAGCGGCCGAAGCCTTCGGCAAACTGTCCGCTGAGGAAGCAGCCCAACACGCATTAAGGATCGCGGAGTTGCAGTCGCAGTTAACCGAAGCAATCGAGAATTCGCAACGGGCGATCTCGAACGCCCAACTCACGAGAAAAGGCTGCGTCTACGTCATTTCGAACATCGGATCGTTCGGCGAAAAGTTGCTGGAATGACCCGTCGGCACGATCCGATGGATCGGGTCAAGGAACTCGGAGATGCCTCGGTGCCGTTCCCGTTCGACGTCCACATGAAGATCACCTGCGACGACGCCCCCAGGTTGGAAAACTCCCTTCACAAGGAGTTCCACCACCGTCGTAGGAACAAGGTGAACCTTCGCAAGGAGTTCTTCGAGGTGTCGATTTCGGAAGTGGCCGAAGCCGTGGAGCGGTTGCACGGGAAGGTGGAATATACTGCGGACGCGGAGGCGTTGGATTACCGGAACAGCCTGATAGCCACCGATGCGGACCAGGCGGAGATTGAAGACGCCTTCGCCCACAGTGCTGGAGTCGCCCCGGATCTGTGATAGCTGGCGAGCCGGATCGCGTAAGCGGCCGGAGTTGTGGAGCGCTCCGGCCGCTGACGCGAGCCGGCTCGCCAGCTGGTTGCGAAGCTCCGAGCCGCTTGCGTTCCCCAACACCGTTTCAGACCATTCCTTCATCCCAAAACCATACGGCCAAGCCATGAAACCCCCTGAATCCTTGGCAATGCTGCTTTTCGCATCGATTGATACCCAATAGCTCCTGCTCGAATTGATCGACGACTGAGCGTTAAGAACGGTAAGATGAGGTTCATGACTCCTCCGCTCTTCGCTCTCGCTCTTTTCGCACTCGCATCATCGCCAGCCTCTGGGGCCGAGGCACCGTTCGAGCGCGAAGTGATGGCCATGCTGTCGCGGGCCGGGTGCAACGCCGGCGCGTGCCACGGCAACCTCAACGGCAAGGGCGGCCTCAAACTCTCCCTCCGCGGTGAAGACGCCGCCATCGACTTCACCACCCTTACGCGCGACATGCTCGCGCGCCGCGTCGACCGCCATCGGCCCGATCAGAGCCTCATTTTGCTGAAGGCCACGGGCCAGGTGCCGCACGAAGGCGGCGTCCGCTTCACCAAACTCAGCCCCGAGTTCGGCATCCTGAAAACGTGGATCGCCGCGGGGTGCCCACCCGATCCGCCGAACGCATCGCGACTCACGAAGCTCGAAGTCACGCCTTCCAGCAAGATCCTCGTCGAACCCGAGGACCGCTTCCGCATTCGCGCCACGGCCCACTTCGACGACGGCACCACCCGCGATATCACGTCGCTTTCCGCCTTCGACTTCACCGCCACCGGCATCGCCAAGATCAACCCCGATGGCGAAGTGGTCCGCGAGCAAACCGGCGAAGTCGTGCTGCTCGTTCGCTACCTCGGCCACATGGCCCCGGTGCGAATCGTCTTCCTCCCCGACCGACCGATTCCCGACCTCTCCAAGACACCGATGCACAACGAGATCGACCGCTTCGTACTCGCCCAGTTGAAGGAACTCCGCCTGCCGCCCGCGAACCTCGCACCCGATTACGTCTTCCTGCGCCGCGCCTTCCTCGACGCGCTCGGCATCCTCCCAACGCCGGACGAAACGCGAACCTTCCTCGCCGACCAACGCCCGGACAAACGCGAACGCCTCATCGATGCCTTGCTCGCCCGACCGGAATTCGCCGAGTACTGGGCGCAGAAGTGGTCCGACCTGCTTCGCAATGAAGAGAAGGCGCTCGACCGCAAGGGCGTGGCCGTGTTCTATCGGTGGATCGCGGCGCAACTCGCCGCGGATCGGCCGCTCAACGCATTCGCCCGCGATCTGCTCGCCGCTCGCGGCAGCACCTACGCCAACCCGCCCGCCAATTTCTGGCGCGCCATCCGCGACCCCAGCGTCCGCGCCGAATCCGTGGCCCAGGTCTTCCTCGGCGTCCGCGTCGCCTGTGCCCGCTGCCACAACCACCCGTTCGACCGCTGGACCATGGACGACTACTACGGCTTCTCCGCGTTCTTCACCCGCATCGACTACCGCGTGATGGAGAACAAGCGGAAGGACGACCTCGACAAGCACGAGTTCGTCGGAGAACAGATCGTGCTGGCGAAGCGCGACGGCGAGATGATCAACCCGCGGACGAAGTCTGCCATCGCGCCGCGCTTCCTCGGTGCTTCAACGCCAGTTTTTGGTCCCGAGGGCGACCGCCTCGACGCGCTGGCCGAGTGGGTCGCGTCGCCGGGCAATGCCTTCTTCGCGCGGGCCCAGGTGAACCGCATCTGGCTGCACCTCATGGGCCGCGGGCTCGTCGATCCCAACGACGACTTCCGAGCCACCAACCCGCCGAGCAACCCCGAACTCCTCGATTGGCTGGCCAAGGACTTCGCGAACTCCGGCTTCCGACTCAAGCCGATGGTGAAGCGGATCATGATGAGCCGCACCTATCAACTGACCGCGACCACCCGCGATCGCTCGGTGATGAGCGACGACCTACACCATTCGCACGCCCTTATTTCGCCGCTCGAAGCGGAGCAACTTCTCGACGCCCTCTCGCAGGTCACGGGTGTGCCGGCTCGATTCACGGGCTACCCGCGCGGCCTCCGCGCCAACCAGATTCCCGCCCCCGCCCCGCCTCCCGGCGGCCGTCGCAACGCAGACAGCATGGGCGAACGCTTCTTGCGAACCTTCGGCAAACCGGATCGCCTCCTCACCTGCGAGTGCGAACGCAACGACGACCCCGGCTTGTTGCAGGCCTTCCAGATGATCACCGGCGACTTGCAGAACGCGATGATCCGCGACCCGGACAACCGCCTCGGCAAGCTGCTCTCTTCCGGCACCTCCGACTCCGCAATGTTGGACGAGTTCTACCTCGCGGCTCTGTGCCGCCCACCAACCGAGCCGGAGCTGAAGAAGATGCTGGCGTATGTTGCCGTTGCAAAGGATCGCCGCACGGCGTGGGAGGATGTGATCTGGGCATTGGTGAACAGCAAGGAATTCTTGCTGCGGCGGTGAAGTGGTTCCTGGTAGAATGCTGTTTAGAGGTGTGCAATGTCTGTTGCTACGTTCGATACCCTGAAGTTCGCCAATACGTTGAAAGCCGCCGGCGTGCCCGAAAAGCAAGCCGAAGCCCAGGCTGTCGCGTTTGCTGAAGTGATTCAGATTAACTTCAAAGATCAGGCCACGAAGGGCGACTTGGCATCCACGGCCAAAGATGTTCGCCAGGAGCTTAAAGACGTCGAACAGCGCCTCACGGCGAGGATCGACGTCGTCGAACAGAGCCTCACCACGAAGATCAAGGATGTCGAACAGAGCCTCACCACGAAGATCAAGGATGTCGAACAAAGTCTGACCGCGAAGATCAAGGACGGCGAGCAGGGCCTGACCGCGAAGATCGATGGCTCGATAGCCGAGGTGAAAGTGCAAATCGCGCAAGTCAAAGGCGAACTCGTTCTCGTTCGCTGGATGCTCGGCGTCCTCGTTGGTGGGGTGGTTGCCGTCCTGATCCGTTTGTTCTTGTTCCGCGGGCCCGTGTAATTCCCGCTATGAACCGAACGGAAGTCCTGGATCGATTGCGGAACGAACGGCAGCACTTTCCCGAATGCTTCGGCGTCAGTGCCTTGGGGAGTCGCTACCTGAAAGCGATGTGGATCTACTCGTCGATTTCAATCGCCCGATTACTCTCTTCGACCTCGTCGCCGTGCAGCAATATCTGGAGGCCTGCCTGATGCCGCCGCGCAAGCTTGAAGATGAGCTGGAGAAATACGGTTGCAAACTTGGGCCAACCGATTTTCGGGAGACACTGGAGGAGCAGCAGGTAATCTTCTCGCCGCACTGGAAGATCGACGAACTTCTATGCAACCCCGACGAGGCGAAACGATACTGCGTGCAGGTTCGCCTTAAAGTGTCTTGCCCTGATATCCCAGATTCGCTGATCCTGCGGACGCTGATGAACGCCCGCAAGAGCCACCGAACGAAGGATTAGAAGTTCGACCAGACAACCTCGATCATGCGCCGCTTCTGCTTCCCACTCGCGGCCTGATTCGGCAAGGTGAACTCACGACGGGTCCAGTCGTGTAATTTCTTGTCGTAGAGTTCGGACGGATAGCCCGACAGCATCACGCGACCCTTGCATTCGCGGATCGTGCTGAGCAGTTCGCCGTGCGCCTTTTCGCCCATCTCGTGAGCGTATACATCGTCAGCAGTTCTCGTTGTCGCAAGATATGGTGGGTCGAGATAGAACAGCGTCTTGGCTGTATCTTCCATTCGGATTACCTCCATCGCGTCCCGGTTCAGGACTGAGACGCGACGGAGGCGAGCATGTACCGTTGGCAGAGAATCGACGGCGCTGATCCATGCGGATGCCTGCTCGTTCATGCCTCGCCGCGTTCTGGTCTTGCTCAGCGGCGCGAATGTGTCCATGCGACCGGCCAACGATTGGCGACACCGAATAAAGAAGCGGACCGCGCGCTCCACATCGTCTACCCCTTCCACTGCTGCCTGCTCCCATTCCACCTGCGAGAACGGAACAGCTTGAAGGATGCGGTGGAAGCGAGCGAATTGTTTCTCGTCCTGTAAAACCTTCCAGAAGTTCGAGAGGCCGCCGTTGAGATCGTTTACGACCTCACTGATCCCTTCCGAATTCTTGGTGAGCAGGACGGAGAGACCGCCGGCGAAGGGCTCGACGTAGTGCAGGTGCGGCGGCATGAGGGCGACAATCTGTTGGGCGAGATAGTACTTGCCCCCGTGCCACTTCAGCGGTGGAGAAACGCGGTCCGACTTCATGGAACATCCTTGTTTTATGCTGATCGTTGAACGTTGAAAATCGGGATCTCGCGGTCGAGAAGTTTGTTCTCAATGGCGTGGATTCTTCCCTTTTCAAACTTCGGAAACGAAGCATACGAGACGTTCAGCGATGCAGGGTCTAACTGCCACAGTTTCTTGTTGATCGCTCCAAGCACCTCAGTGCTTCGGTGCAACTCGACTCCATGACGCAGACGTTCGGCTCCGCGAAGGTACAGCAGGTTGGTCCGCTCATAGAGCAGGTAGACACCCGATCGCTCAGGAATCGTTTCGATGGGGTCTTCGAGTAGTTTAAAGCCCTTCGTGAAGGCTGGCAACTTCACAGGATGCGTGGGCTTGCGGCCCGCCTTGCGAATGCTGAGAATCCCCCAGCGGTATTCCAATTCGGAATAACCGGGGGTGACAGAAGTTGCGATGGAGAAGAACTTGGCAGACAGTGCAGGGTCGCAAAGAATGTCGTCGATGGATGCATCGAACTTGTAGCGGAGTTCTGTTGCCGCGAACTCGCTGGCGAAGGCGTATTCTCCATAGCTCAGTGAATAGGGTATCGACTTGAGGCCGGGGAGCAGGCTACCTTTGCGGGCATTGATAAGTGTCTTGTTGATTATGTAGACGCTCGACGTAAGCCCTAGCTTGCGGCACCGCGCAAGAAAACGAGAGTTGCGATCTGGATCTGCAACGTAGAGGTCCGGCGAGCGTTGGTCGTCACGAACGTCGAGAAATGCCTGCTTGACTAAAGTGCGGTCTACCGGCTCACCTTTGTGGCGAACCGATACCGGCTGACTTGCATCGACGGCATCGAAAAAACGCTGCACGTCTCCCATCGAATCGATTTGGCCGTGGCCCGCCCCCACATGCCCCACGATCTGAGAGTTGAGTATCCTACTGATCAGAAGTTGGTTTACCTGGCTCATCCGCCCTTCGCCTTTTTGTAATGCGAGTAATCCGTGATCTTGTGCATGACACCATCGACGATCAGTGCTACCTCTTCCTGTTCGAGCACTACTCCCATACGGTGTAGCATATAGGCAAGTTTTCCTAGTTTCTCCTTGTCCTCTGCGTCCTGCACTGACGCATAGGAATGGACCAAAATAACCGATTCAGAAACTACGACCTTCTCGGCGGGGCTGAAGTACTTCCCTTGTGCAGGAGGCATTTGGGTCGCCCCGGTGAACAAGGCGGATAGTTCATCGCCAATTTCGCTGGCCCACAGTTCCTGACTCTGTCCCTTCGGTAGCCTGTCTCGCTTCTTAGCCTTGCTCGGCACGATCAAAACGAATAGCACAGAGTGATCAATTACCGAGTTCAGTGACTCACTGACAGATTTTTGGTTCACCACGGGCGACACTCCAGAGACACCGCAAATTCCCCATCATCTTTCGGGGAATGAAGGATACTCCGCCGTGATTGTCGGTGAAAGCCAGTACTATCCAATTTTGCCGAATCTAGGCGAGTTTCGCCCCACCGTTCCAGCTCAACAGATTCGGCCGTCGGGCGCAACCCCAAAATCCCAAGATTTGCAAAGTTTCCCGTTCGACGTTTGCCAGCCGCTGACGCGGGCCGGCTCGCCAGCTGGTTGCGAAGCTCCGTAGCCGCTTGCGTTCTCCAACACGGATCGTAGAGTCGGTTGTCGGGCACTCCGTTTCAGACCACGTCTTCACCCCTAAACCATACGGCCAAGCCATGAAACCCCATGAATGCTGGGCAATGCTGCTGTTCGCTCCGATCGATACGCAGGTTCAAATGTACGCAAGTTCGAGTCTCGATCTGGCTTCCGCGAACGCCACCGGTACCCGGAGCGTTCCACTCGCCGCGCAATCGTCCGCATCGCCAGATGTTACGACGGTTTCGGGAAGCGAACGCTACCGCCTCCGACGGGTCGAATTGACGGAACCCGTTGCGGGAAAGGGAGAAGTGGAAATCGCACAAAAATTAACCGAGCCGCCGTTCGCAAAACATCAGAAAACGTCGCGAATTGACCCGAAAGGCACGGCCGGCTCGATACTTCTCGATGGGGTTGTCCCCTTCTGCTTCCTGATGAACGGACCGCTCGCGGGCTGAACTCGCCGATTGCGTTCGAGGGTTCGTTCCGCTAGTCTGAACGCACTCAATTCTCGTTGGACTCGCGTTTCGCCGAGGCGTGGATATGGCCGTACTGGTTGTGGCGTGCCCAGGGTGTCAATCCACCTTGAAAGCTCCGGAGCACATGGCCGGGAGAAAGGCCAAGTGCAAGAAGTGCGGAACGTCGTTCCGCATCCCCGGCGGCGAACCGCCGGCCGGCGACACCTCGGGCGATGGGCAGATGCTCAGCGCGATGGACCTGCCGATACCCAGCGGCGAATCGAACCCCTTCGATTTCGGCGGCGAAGCTCCACCGAAAGCGGTTGTGGAACCTCCCGCCAAGCAGCCGGCTCCGCTTCCCAAGCCAATGGCGAAGCCCGTACCCGCAGCGCAGCCCAAACCGCTCGCGAAAGCACCACCCCCGAAACCTCCAGTGGAGGAGGAAGTCATTCCCGCGGCGGCCGCGGTAGAAGACGAGTCACCCGCGAGCGATCCGCTCTCCTTCGACGATAACGACGAGGTCCCCACGGTCGCGCCGGCTGCCGCGTTTTCCTTCGACGCCTCTTCCAAGCACAAAGCCAAAGCCAAGTCCAAATCGAAGTCGCGGTTGATCTCCAGCGACGACGACGAACTGGGCGACGAGCCGCCGAAGCCGAAGCGCGGGGGCTACGGGTCCGCAAGTGGCGGCGGGACCGGCAAGCTCATTCTCGCGGTCGTCCTCTTCGCCCTCGTCGTCGGCGCGATCGTCGGCGGAGTCCTGATTTACTTGAACGGCAAGAAAGAACCCGAGCAGGTCGTCAACGAGAAGAAGGATCCGCCTGCACCTACTCCGGCACCCGACCCCACTCCAGCACCGAAGCCGGAGGTGAAAGGCGCGGACGTTCCCGGAGTGCCAGGATCCAAGGGCAACGAAAAGACTCCGAAGAAGAATCCCCCTGGGAAGAAAACTCCACCGGGAGTTCCCGGTGCCATGCTCCAACTCCCGCCCGGCCGCACCATCACCTTCGTTCCACTCGCTGCGAAAACGGAGAACGTCCAGGAGCCTTCCCTCAGGCTTGCGATCGTGCCGACGCTTCCCGGCAAAGTCGATGCCTCGTTTGCGCTCGCTCGCAAAGTCTTTCCACCACTCAAGGCTCAGATCGACATCGGCGTGCTTTGGCAAACCGAACCCGGCTTCCAGAATCGAGGCGAGAAGTTGCTCCTCGGCATCTACAGCCCGCAGACCGGCCGCCAGGCTAATCAGGTCGCGTTCGAAGGCGATGGTTCTCCCGAACCCGCCTGCGATCTCTCCGTTTCCGCCGACCTCTTCGCCCACGCCCACACCATCGATGGCAAGATCAACGTCTGGAACACGCGCGACGGTGCGAAGGTGGTCGACGGATTTCTCCCGTTCGCCGACAACAAGGAACTGAAGCTCGCGGCTGCTTACCTCACCGAGCCACCGGAGACGTTCGTCGCGGTGAGTACCAGCGGCGTCGTCCGGGCGTTCAAGCTTCCCACCAAGGAACCGATGGGCGAGTTCGTGCCCACCAAGGTAGCCGCGAAGCCCCTGGCGGCGGGCAAGAACATCACATCGGGGCCGGGCCGGCAATCCGTCGTGATCGCCGTCGGCAGCACGATCTATCAGGTCCGCGTGAAGGACGGCGTGAACGGTGCCGTGGCTGCCGAGGTCGGCGGCGACGTCGGCCGGTCGTTCGGCCTCGCCGCCTCCGGCTCCCAAAAACTCCTCTACGCCTTCGAGACGGACAGCGATGGCAAGAAGGAGAAAATCGTGATGGAAGTCCGCAGCGAGGGGAGCCTCTTCTTCCGCTGGCCCGACAAAGAGGCCGGCGAACCGACCGTCGTGGGCTGGGTGGGCGACGATCTCGCGATGGTCGGCACCGACCGCGGGTCGTGCGTCTGGTTCGAATCGGACGACAAGGTCTTCAAACCCATCGGCCTCGCCCGCACGCCGGGAGACAAGGCCAAACACGTCGCCTCCGATGGCCACTGGACGTTGCTTCCGGACCCGGCCGACCCCAAGAAGTGCGTACTCGTCGAATTCGCGAAGCCGCAGAACGGCATCGTCGGAGCACTCGACAACACCAAGCTCATCCCGACCGTGATGCTGACCGACAAGGCTTTGCTCAAGTAGAAGGAACCGGAAATGTCTCTCACGCCGTCCACGATGATGCCGATTGGAACGCCCGCTCCGAACTTCAGGCTTCCCGATACCGAGGGCCAGCTCGTGGCGCTTTCGGATTTCGCCGCCGCGCCCGCGTTGCTCGTGGCCTTCATCTGCAATCACTGTCCGTACGTGAAGCACATTCGCACGGCGTTCTCACAACTGGCGAAGGACTACGCTGCAAAAGGCGTCGCGATCGTGGGGATCAGCAGCAACGACGCGGTGGCGTATCCGGACGATTCACCGGCGAAGATGAAGGACGAGAAAGCCGCGGCTGGGTACGTGTTCCCGTACCTGTTCGACGAAACGCAAGACGTAGCGAAGGCCTACGCAGCGGCGTGTACGCCGGACTTCTTCGTCTACGACAAGGATCGCAAATTGGCGTATCGGGGGCAGATGGACGCGAGCCGTCCGGGGAATGGGAAGCCGAACGACGGTGCGGATTTGCGGGCGGCGCTGGACGCGATACTGGCAGGCCGGATGCCGGAAGGCCAGCAGTGGCCGAGCATCGGTTGCAACATCAAGTGGAAGAAGACGTGAGTATCGACCCGAGCCCGACGCGCAAGCAAGGTTCGAGTTATCCTTGCTTGCGCGTCGGGCTCGGGTCGACGACTTTATGCCGAGGGTGCATCGGCGGGTTCCGCTGGGGCAGCGACTGGCGCTGGCTCCGGCGGTTTCTCAGTCGCCCCATTCTCGGCTGCGGCCGCAGCCGCAGCGGCTTTCGCGGCTGCAGCCTTGATCGCCTCGGGGTGTAGCGGCTTCGGCTTCGCCGGGCCGGTCGATTTCTCCCGAATCCGCTCGGGCTTCGGGATCGCCTTGGGCGCGAGCAGCGCCACCATCCTCTTCCCTTCCATGCGGGCCGGCGACTCCACCTTGCTGTGGTCCACGAGTGCCGCCATCAATTGATCCATTACCCGTTTGCCTTCCTCGATGTGCTGCATTTCGCGACCGCGAAACAGCACGTTCACCTGCACCTTGTCGTTGTGCCCGAGGAACTCGAGTGCTTGGTGAATCTTGGTTTCGATGTCGTGGTTGCCGGTCTTTGGGCGCACGCGGATTTCCTTCAGCTTTTGCTGATGGGTCTTCTGGTGCGTCTTCTTGGACTGGGAGTATTTGAACTTCCCGTAGTCCATGATTTTGCAGACCGGGGGCCGCTCGGTGGCGGACACCTCGACGAGATCCATTCCCGCTTCGCGCGCCATTTCGAGAGCCTGCGCGGTGGGTACGATGCCGTGCTGTTCCGCTTCGGCACCGATGAGGCGAATGGGAGTGATTCGGATTTGTTCGTTCATCCGGGGGCCAGCCGGTCCGCGTTGTGGGGCGTTGCGATCGAACGGTGGGATTGCCGTATCTCCAGAAACCGGTGAATGGCCGCAGATCGCCAGTTGATCGTCGGCTCCAAGCCCGCGCGGGCGAATCGTCGCCTCGAATCGCGAGCCTGGAAGGAGTCCTTAACTTCTTATATTTAACGGTCCGCAGGGGTCTCGTCAACTGCCTTTTGCGAGGAGTCTCGGATTTCTGATCGGACCGATATTGGTCTCTCACACGCCCTTGGCGACCTTGACCGTGAGCTTCAACTCTTTGCCCGCGCGCTTGACCACGACAATCGCTTCGCGTCCCGGTTTGACGAGCGTTGCCGCCAGGTAAGCATCGGTGAGCGAGTCGGTCCAACGGCCGTCGATGGTGAGTACGCGATCTCCGACCTTAAGTCCGGCGCTCGCCGCGGCACCGCCCCCGTGAACGTCCTTCACGTCGACGCCGGCTTCGTCGTCGTCTTTGTCCTTGTCCACCGAGAAGCCCCAGAGGCCTGCCGGAACGAGCACCTTGGGTTCTTTCTGCTTTTGGGCGTCCATCATCTTGTTCATCATGCCTTCGAGGTAGTCGCCGGGCACGTAGTCGTTGGGCACGAGTGTGAGTTCGCGCTTCTGATAGTCGACGGTCATTTTGTACCGTGCGAAGAAGGGGAAGCCGATGATGCCGTCGATGGGGCCGAGGGCTTCGGAGATGGCCGCGACCGTGGGGTGGTCCATCACGACGGTCGGCACCTTTTCGAGCTTCGCACTGCCGATTTCGAGCGTCTTCACTTCGTGGGCACCCATCGAGCCGAAGAGGTTGAACCCGCCGGGCTTCTTGGCCTTGGGGTCGAGCACGCCGGACTCCTTGGCGATTTTGTTGTTGATGAGGTTCATCGGAGCGCCGGTGTCGAAGACGAGTCGATACGGCCCCTTCCCGTTGATCATCACTTCGACGGCCATGTGCCGGGACGTGAGCAGTTCGAACGGCACGACGATCGGCGACTTGTCGGCCGGGGGCTTATCGCCGGCCTTGGGCTTGGCGTCGTCCGCGGCGAACGCCGGAAGGGCGAGCAGCGCGGCTAGCAGGAACGTGGATGCAGTACGCACGGTTACAGCCCCCTTCCGAGTTCGAGGGTCAGTTCTTCGGACTTGTCGCCGCGCTTGACGGAGACTTTGAGTTTGGTTCCGACGCCGGCTTTGGCGAGGGCGCGATTCAAGTCTTTCGCGTCGTCGATGTTGGCGTTCTTGATGGATTCGATTTTGTCGCCGGGTTTGAAGCCGGCCTTCTCGGCGGGGCTGTCCGCGAGCACCTTCTTCACGACGATTCCCTCGGCGTCGTCGAAGACAATGCCCACGAACCCGCGGGGCACGGCGTTGTAGTTCGGCTTGATGCCGAGGAAGCTCGCCATCATTTTCATTAAGGGTCCGATGGCGTCGAGGCCACCGGCTCCGGCCTTGCCTCCGATGGGTACGAGCGGCGGCGGGTCGAAGCCCGCGATGGGATCGAAGCCGAGCTTATCCGCCGTGAAGTCGTAGGTAATCCGGTACTTCGCGAGGACGTTGTACCCGATGACGCCGTGGAGTTCGACTCCGGCGAGGCCCATGCTGTTCATGCCGTCGAGTTGGAACAAATCCTCGACGCGGCCGCGGGCCTTTTCGACCACCACGCCGCCTTCGAGTTCGAACTTGTCGAAGTTCGACCAACCCTTGGCGTCGGTGTCGGCCCCGGCTTTCTTGGCCACGACCTTGGTGATAAAGACGGCCGGGGCACCGGTGTCGCAGATCAAGTTGAACGGCCCTTTGCCGTTGATCTTCACGCGAACCAGAACGTGTTTGGTGTCCGTGAGCCGATAGGGCACTTCGAGCCGCGTGCTCTTTTCGGCGGGTTTGGGTTTGGCCTCGGGCTTGGTATCGGCCGCGATTGCGAACGCGGCCAACAGGAGCCCGCAAGCCGATGCGAGCGCGATTCGCCGTCTCATCGGTTTGCCTGGGGAATGGTGTGACAGGGTGGACTGCTCTGAATTGTACCGGAAACCTTGACCCGGCGACGGGGAGACGGAAGATCAGTCGTAAGAAACCGCGTTTGGGAGCCGCCGTTGTCCGAGTTCGACCCATTTGAAGCGAGCTTGCGGAAGGTGGAGCCGGCGGTGCGTCTCGTGCCGGTGCGCCACCTTCGCAAGGTGCTCCACTTCCTCCGCGATCACGGACGCGCCGTACCGACCAACGCGAGTCGGCCGCTTTGGGTTTCGCGCGCCGAACTTCTGGCCGCGGACTGCCTAGCTCCGAGCGCGTTATTGGGAACGCAGGATCCGCTGCTCCTGCTCACGACCTCCGACGACCGAGCTCTCGTTTCGCTTCCACTGTCAGAGCAGCTTCGCGAATACTGGCGGCTGTTGTTTCAAGCCTCGGTGATGGCCGAACTCGCGCGACAACTCGCATCCGGCTCGCTGACCGCATTGGGTTGCGCCGAACGGCTGAGCAGGTTCGGTGCTGCGGCCGTGCGCGAGATACGTTACGTGCTCGAGGCCGAACATCTGATCGCTCCGGAGGCGGACGATGCCGCGTGCTATTGTGCGTTCGCCGCGAGCTACCTCGATCGGAATGCCTTCGCTCCCGATTCGGTCGTGGACTACTTTCCGAGCCTGCCGCCCGCCCGCGAAGTGCTCGCGGAACTGAGCCGCGATCTGGACGTCGCTGCTCTCCTCACTCGCTCCTGGCCTGCGAGTTCGGCGGATCGCATTCTGCCGCACGTACCGAGCCCGATCGCCGTCCGGGGTGGCACCGTGCTTCCAGCCGGTGCGGAGGGAACACCGGCTGGAAGCACGGTGCCACCCGGATCGATCGCGGAAGCCCCGGCGATCCTGGTGCGCGATGGCGATGCTTTGTCCGATCGGGCGATGGAGGCGGAGCGAAAGGGGAACTTCGTTCGGGCCGCGATCCTTCGCACGAAGGCCAGCGAAGCCGCGACGGGCGAAACGCGGGAATCGATCGAGGCCGGGGCCCGCGAGGCCCTCGCGCGATTGGTTCGGGATTTCGCGGGCGTCTTGCAGTGGGACGACGCGACGCAGCGAGAATGGCGGCACGCACTCGCACCGGTCTTAGCGCGGGCCGCCCACGGAACGTGGCCGCCGGCGGCGCGATGCCTCTACGAGTTGCAGAAGATCCCGAGCGACCTGGCTCGCGAAGTCTTCGCGGTCGATCTCGTGGAGCCGATCCGCACGCTGGGCCGGAGGCCCGTGAAGCGACCGCTGCCGTACGCGCGCGACGTTCGGCTGCTCTTGAAGGTCCGGGCCGCCCACAAGCAACTCCTTCGAAGCGGGCTGGACGAGCATGCCTTGGCGAAGCTCGACGAACTGTTCCACGGGCAGATGCACGCGATCGAGCTTGCGATCCGGAACAAACTCACCCCGATCATCGCTTCCAGCCTGACGGAAAGTGGCTTCCGGCCCGCCAACCGCGTGGAGGAGGTGGCGCGCGACAAGCTCATCGCGGAGTTGCTCGATCGCGTGTGCGAACGGGGCTACCTGCGGTTCGGCGACCTCCGCGATGCCGTCGCTCGCAATCAGTTGAAGATGCCGGACCTGAGCGGCCCGGTTGAATTCCTCGGCGGCGATTCGCTCCTCCAGGCCGACACGCGCCTCGCCTACGACCTGGACGGCATCTATCGACGCGGCGAATTCTACCTCCGCTGGCTCCAGCGCGGCAGCTCCCTCTTCTTCGGCACAAGCTCCGGGCGCTGGCTGTTCCTCTACCTCATCGCGCCTTTCCTCGCGGCGTTCCTCACGCTCACCTTCGCGATCGAACTCCAACACATCGGCGGGAAAATCGCCGCGTTCGCCTCCAAGGTCCTCGCACCCAAGCAGATTCTCAAGCCGCCGTCGGAGGCGCTCAGCACCGTCGCCACCGGGGAAAAAGGGATTCTGGCATGGGACGAAGGCGGCCACCTCGTCTGGACCGAATACCACGACTACGACTGGGACGACGAAGGCCACATGGTCTGGACCGACCCCGCGGAGCATTTCGAGCGGGACGACAACGGGAAGCCCAACTTCGACCCCGTTGCGTTCGTCCAAGTCGTGAAGTCCTTGGCCACCTCTTCGGCTTCGCAACCGGCGTCGGGCGAACACCACGAATCCGCCCTGCCCCAGTGGGAACCCGTGTTCGTACTCGGCATCTTCCTCCTGTTACTGTTTCACGTGCCGCCATTCCGGAACGCATTCCTCTCGGTGCTCACCGGGCTGTTCAGCGTACTCCGATCCGTGCTCTGGGATGCTCCGCTGCGAGTCGTGCGGTCGCGGCTCGTCGTCGCGATTCGCTACAGTGCCCCGGTCCGATTTCTCGCGCGGTATCTCATCGCGGCCGCGTTCGCAACTCTCGCGGTCGTGCTGCTGCTTTGGTTCTTTGGAGCGTCGCCCTACCGGCTGCTCCGTTGGGGAGGGTTCGTACTCGTGGTGGCGACGATTGCCTTCAACACGCCGTGGGGCTGGGAGATGCAGGAACGCCTGGCCGAGTCGCTCTCCGACGGCTGGCGCACGTTTCGGATCAACCTGCTCCCCGGTATTGTGGCGACGATGCTCGACTGGTTCCGGCGACTTGCGAGTTGGATCGAACGCCAACTTTACGAGGTCGATGAATGGCTCCGCTATCGCGGCGGCGATTCGAGCGGCTCGCTCGCCTTCAAGGCGATTCTCGGCCTCTTCTGGTTCCCATTCGCGTACCTCGCCCGCTTCGCGTTCTACCTGCTGATCGAACCGCAGATCAACCCGGTGAAGCACTTCCCCGTCGTCACGGTTTCGCACAAGGTGATCCTGCCGTTGGCACCGAACGTCGCTCAGGCACTGGACATCTCCGGCGTGGCGGCACTTTGGTTGTTGGCCGGGGTGCCGGGCATATTCGGGTTCATCGCCTGGGAACTGCTTGCGACCTGGAAGCTTTATTCCGCGAATCGGCCCGAACGGCTCAAACCGGTGGTCATTGGCTCGCACGGCGAATCGATGCGCGGGCTCCTGCGGCCCGGCTTCCACTCGGGGACCGTGCCCAAGGTCTATCGCAAACTGCGAAAAGCAGACCATCGCGGGAACCGGGCCGCGACCGCCCGACTCCACCACGACCTCCAGCACGCTGCTGAAGGTGTCCACCGTTTCTTGGAGCGCGAACTGATCCCGCTTTTGGAACGCGAACCATCCTGGATCGGCCTCCCGATCGCGGTCGCGGGAGTCCGGTTCGGCTGTCAGCGAACGGTCATGGAATTCGAAGGTGCCGCCCGCTTCGCGGTCGCCTTTGAAAATCTGGGCGGACGTCTCTCGGCGAGCGTGGAAGCCTCACTGGACGGCCTGGCGATCCCGCAACGCGAGGCGCTGGTCGCGGCCTTGAGCGGCATCTTCGACATGGGAGCCGCGGAATTCGTGGACGACCGCGAACGCAATCCTGCGGGCGAAGGCCTGAGCCGAACCAATACCTGGAGCGAGTGGGTCGCACACTGGGGTGAAAAACGCTAGCGGAGTTGCTTGGTTCCCCGCTGCCACCGCATCATCCCGTAAACTTACTCGGCAAAGGGTCGCGAACTTTCCCCCTTTTGCCTTGCAGTCTCGCTGCGATTGGTAGCTAATTGCCCTCTCTCCCTCATTGCGTTCCCGGAGGATCTCATGTCCATTGCCAGTGCGAAAGTGCCCGTCGTGATCGCCACGGGAATCATCTGCCTGTTGGTCGGCCTGGGCGGCGGTATCGTCGTCGCCTCGTACGTGGATCTGGGTTTGAAGCAAGCCGCGAAGCCCGAAGAGAATCCCGACCAGAAGGATGCCATCGCCCTGAAAGGCGGCGGAATGCCCGGCGGCATGGGCGGCATGGGAAAGGGCGGCGGCATGCCGGGCGCCAAAGGCGGCGACAAGGCCGGCGATAAGGCCGGAACGAAGGGCACGGGTGGCGGCGGCAAGGGCGGCTTCGCCCCGAACCCCAAGACGCAACTCACGCAACTCGTCGCCAAGCTCGACACGCTGACCAAGAAGCCACTCGTCGTCGAACTCACGCCCGATCAGAAGAAGCAGGTGAAGGAACTCCTCGCCGATCTCGACGGGAAAGACTCCCTCTCGGACGACGACGCCAAGGCGAAGTACGAGGCGATTTTGAAGCTGGTCGAGGGCAACAAGGAGACGTTCGAGGCGGCTGGCTTCCGCTGGCCGGGCGGAGCCTTCGCACCACCAGGCGATCCGCCCGCGAATCCCTTCAAGGAAGGCGAGCCGGCGATCCGCCTCAAGTCGCTCCGCGAAACGATCGGAAAGTGACGGGGGTCAGCGGACTCTTGCCCGGCGAACGTGCCTCACTTTGCCCGAATCGGGAACCCGACCGTCAATTCCTGCCACTAATGGGGAGTTGCCGCGCCCGATTCGCACTCCGCCGTTGTTGCGATTTCTCCAACGGACTATGATCCCAATACGTTCTAGCTTTTGGAATCGTCTCCTCCCCCACCGCTTTCGAGGAATTGCCATGCGACGCTGGATGGCTGCCCCCGTTCTGTTCGCCACGGTCGCGATTCTGGCGAGCCTGGGCAACAACTCGCGGGCCATCGCACAAGACAAGCCCCTCGAAGAAAACTTCGTCACGGCGGACGGCGTTCGCTTGAAGGGGCTCTTCCACAAAGCCGCCACGCCGGCCCCCGGCAACCCCGTCGTCATCCTCCTCTACCAACCCGGCGTCGGCAACACCTTGGACAAGCCCGGCGATTGGGCCGGGCTCACCAAGACGCTCAACGACAAAGGCTTCCACGTCTTCCGCTTCGACTGGCGCGGCCACGGCAAAAGCAAGGACATCGTCGATCCCGACCTCTTCTGGAACAACAACATCACCGGAGCCTGGAACCAAAAGTACGTGAAGGGTTACAACAAGAAGCCGATCAAGAACGACATCGACGTGAAAGTGGACCTCGCCCCGAATTCGCGCTACTTCCCGATGTACGTGCAAGACCTCGCGGCTGCCCGCAACCACCTGGATGGCAAGAACGATCAGAACGATCTGAACAGCAGTTCGATCTACCTCATCGGTGCCGGCGATACCGCGAGCCTCGGAATGCTGTGGATGGCCGGCGAATGGGTTCGCCCGGCCATCCACCCCCTACTCGGCGGCGGGGCCAGCTACAAGGTCGTGCCGACTAACAACATCATCGTCGATCCCGAGGCCGGACGCGACATTGCCGGTGCGGCTTGGCTCAGCGCCAGCCGCCCCGCCATGATCCCCGAACGCACTGTCACCGATTGGACGAAGGCGGCCCTGAAACTCCGCGACAATAACCCCATGCTCTTCCTCACCGGCGAGAAAGATACCAAGGGCCATACCGAGGCCAAGTTCTTCTTCGATCAAGTGCTCGTCGCCAAGGGGAACAAAACGATCGGCATCAAATCCCTGGAGAAGACCTATCTCACCGAACTGAAGGGGACCAATCTCAAGGGTGTGGCCCTGCTCGGCAACGATGGGCAACTCGGCACCGAGACCACGCTGATCAAGTACTTCGAGGCTCAGCAGAAGGATCGCGCCTCGGTGGTTCGCCGCGAACGCAAGTACCCCGGCCCCTACTACATCGATCTCGCTTACTTCGGCCTCCGGCCTTAATTCTGAGCCGCTTGCGGCTTTGCGACATTTTCGCGAAGCCGCAACAACTCCCCAACCCCACTTTCCCCATGCGCCACGCCCCGATCATCGCCCTCGTCGCGGTCCTTTCGTTGAGCCGTGCCGCATTCGCGCAGCCTCCCGTCGAGGAAGCCTTCACGACGGCCGACGGCGTCAAGCTCAAGGGGCTATTCCACTCGAGCCCCAACGGAGCGGCGCAGAACGATGCCGTCGTGATCCTGCTCTACCCGCCGGGTACGGGCAACTCGATGGATTCGACCGAAGCCTGGGCCGCACTCACCAAAGCGCTCACGGGCGCGGGCTACCACGTCTTCCGCTTCGACTGGCGAGGCCACGGCAAAAGCACCGACATCGAGGACACCGAGCTATTCTGGAACACCAAGGGGGCCAACCCGATCACCGGCCCCTGGAACGCGAAAGATGTTAAGGGTTTGAAGGACAAGCCCATCAAGAACAAGCTCGCGACGAAGGACTTCGATCCGAAGTACTTCCCGATTTACGCGAACGACCTCGCGGCCGTCCGGATGCACCTCGACGCCAAGAACGACAAGAAAACGGTGAACACGAGTTCGCTCTACCTGATCGGTGCCAATGAAACGGCCACGCTCGGGCTCTTGTGGATGACGTCCGAATGGATGCGGTCCGCCGTTCGCGGCGGGGGCGGCGGTAAGAGCCCCGCGGGCGTGGATATTGCCGGCGCGGTCTGGCTCAGTGCGAGCCGGCCCGCGATCGCGCCGACCAAGCTCATCGAAACCTGGAAGCCGCTCGCCACGAAACTCCGCGACCGCAACCCGATGCTCTTTCTGCACGGCGAGACCGACTCGAAGGCTGCCGCCGACAGCAAGTACTTCTTCGACACGTTCCTCGCGGCAAAAGGGAACAAGACCCTGAACCCGCTGGAACAGACCTTCCTCGTGCCGATCAAGGGCACGGATTCGAGCGGTGCCTCGCTGCTCACCGCCGGAGACACCCAGGAATCGATTCTCAAATACCTCGCGGCTCGGCAGAAGGATCGCGCCTCGCTCGATTGGAAGGAGCGAAAGTACGTGTCGCCGTACTTCGTGGATTTGAAGCCGTTCGGCGTGGTGCCTTGATCGGCTCAGGAACGGGCAGGAAATAAATTCCTGATGCTGCTATTCCCTTAACAGCCGAGAAGCCGAGTAGGGTGGGCCGGACCGCGGCAAATCGCGAAGCGATTTGGTCGTGGGAGGCCCACGCGGGGAAGTCGCTGGTGATGCCGCGTGGGCCTCCCGCGATGGCCGCATTCGCGGCCATCACGGTCCGGCCCACCCTACGAGCCACCGCGGCCAACTGGCACCAAAGTACCGGGCGAAATCGGAAACTATTCCAGGCCCGTTCCTCAGACGATTCCGCGCTGCCTCAACTCTTCGACCGCCTCCGCGTTCAGTCCCAACAATTCGTGCAGCACGCTCGCCGTCCGATCGCCGAGATTCGGCGGTGCAGTCGGTTCGTGGAGCGGCCCACCCGTCAAGTGGATCGGGTTGCCGATCAGGTCCACGGGCTGACCTTGAGGATCGCGAACGGTCACCTTCATGCCGCGCGATTGGACCTGCGGTTGAGCGAACGCATCCGCATAGTTCCAAACGACGGCATGAGGCACGTTCGCCTCGGTGAGCCGCTTCTCCCAGTCCGCCGTCGACAAGGATCGCATCGCAGCTTCGACCAGGGGAACGACCTCCTCGCGCCGTTCCACGCGATGTCGATTCGTGCTGAACCGCGGATCGGTACCGAGTTCCTTCGCGCCGGCCGCTCGGCAGAACGCTTGCCATTGCGAATCGTTGCCGACGTTCAACACGAGCCAGCCGTCCGCCGTTTGAAACAGTTGGTAGGGCACGATCTGGAGGTGGGCATTGCCTTGACGCGCGGGCACCTCACCGCTGGTGAGGTAGGCCTGAGCGACGTTCACCTGGGCGGCGAGGGCACAATCGAGGAGCGCGAGATCGATGGCGTAGCCGTGTCCGGTGCGTGCCCGCGCATGCAAGCACGCCAAAATCGCGGTGGAGGCATAGAGACCCGTGAGCACGTCCGCGACGGCGACCCCGACCTTGCTCGGCGGCCCTTCCGCCGGGCCGGTGATGCTCATGAGGCCGCTCATCGCCTGGATCGCGAAATCGTAGCCTGGAGCATCTTGGAGCGGCCCGGTGCGACCGAACCCGCTGATCGAGCAGACGATGAGCCGAGGATGTTCCGCGAGCAGTTTCTCTGGAGCGAGCCCGAGCTTCTCCGCGCTATCGGTGCGGAAGTTCTCGATGAGTACGTCCGACTGAGCGAGCAATCGGTGGAGGATCTCGCGGCCCTCGGGCTTCGCCACGTCCAACGTGAGCGAGCGCTTCGAGCGGTTGCACGAAAGGAAGTAGGCGGAAAGGTCGCCGAGGAAGGGCGGACCCCAGCCGCGGGTGTCGTCTCCCTGGCCGGGG
>JAYTGN010000170.1:0-13873 GCA_043733485.1 Gemmataceae bacterium | reverse complement strand
CCGCCGGGTTGCTTCAAAGACAACCCGGCCCCTGACGGGGCTCGGCTCGCCGCGACGGATCGAGTGGAATCGAGATTAGCCGCGACGCGGAGTCCTCGGAGCGGAGCGCGACATCGCCAGCGCTGTCGCGCTCCGCAGACTCCGCGTCGCGGCTAAACGGTGAGCGTTTTGCCGAATGGCAAAAGCCCCAGAACTCAGTGTGCGTGACTGCCCGCCGGGACGCCGGCCGCGGCGTCGCGCTGCGAGAGGAGCGCCTCGGCCGCACGGTGACGCGAGGCGATGTGAGGCTGAGGGACGAGCCCGCCGCCGATGATCAACCCCGCCAGCACGAGCACCGCGAACCGTTCGCGCCCCGTGATCGCCAGCGAGACCGCGGAAGTATGGCGGGCACCGGTGAAGATCAGGAAGTAGACTCGCACGATCGCGATGCTGTTCAGGGCCGACACGGCGACGACGATGAAGCCGAGCGCGAGGTTTGCCTCGATCGCTCCCTCCACCAGCAAATCGGCGGCGATGTAACCGAGGGTGCCGGGGAAGCCGACGCTGGCCAGGCCCGTGAGCATGAAGCAAACGGCGAGCGAGGGCGAATGCTCGTACAGGCCGTGGAAGCGGTCCAAGGTGAGCCGGCCAATGCGAGCCTCGATGGCACGCAGAGTCAGGCCCAGGCCGCTGAGGGAGAGCGCCACCGAGAACCACAGGGCCAAGGCACCGGTCAGGCTCACCGAGGTGTGCAGTTCGAGCCCGACGAGTACGAGCGAAGCGTGGCTGAGGAACAAGAATGCGAAGAAGCGGCGAGCATCGCGCTGGATCGTGGCCATGCCCGCCGAGTACAGTGCGGTGAGCAGCGAGACGAACCCGAGGCTTTGGAGCACCCAGTCTGGGGCGACCGGCAGCACCAGCCGCACGGCGGCATAGACCCCGGCAATCGGCGTGGCGAACAACAGCGCCGAACCGAACGAGCAATTCTCAAAAAGGTCCGTCACCCAAATGTGGACGGGGAACGCACCGCAACGCAGGAGTACGGCTGCGAGCAGGAGTGCGGACCCGACCTCGCGGCCGCCCGGCAGCGAGCCGTCCACGCAGGCCCAACCCGCCGCGAGCAACACCACGAACAGGCCCATGTGTAAGGCGTAAACGCGCGTCGGAGAACCGCGGCGACGCATCTCCAGATAGGGACTGACCACGCCCAATGAGAAGAGAATCACGAGCGGCCAGGGATCGGAGCAGGCGAAGAGCGCGAGCCGCAGCGATTCGTCGGCCAGGGTCGCGCCGAACGAGAATCGCGCCATCTTCGTTCGCGCGGTCGAGAGCGACGTGAGGAAGTGCAGCAGGGCGGCGAGCGGCAGGAGCGGCGCGCTCAGTTCGTCGAGAACGAAGATGCGGCGGCCCGTGAGTTCAAACAGGCTGCCCCAGCCGCCGTTCGCGGGCGTCAGCCCCGAGTAGAAGCCGAAGCACGCGAGCGCGCAGGCACCGAACGCCGTACCGGTGAACCCCACGCACCAGCGATACGCACCGTCTTGCGTGCGCTGCATCGCCACGCCGATCGCACCGGCGATGGGGAGAAGAATCGCGATTTCGAGCCACGGTAACGAGAACAGCGTCATGCGTGCGGCCCCGCTTTCTCGGGGCTCGTCGCCGCGTTCGAGACGTTCGTTTTGGAGCCCGCCAGGAAGTTCGCCCAACGGCGTTCCATGCGGTCGAAGAACTTGAAGAGCCGCGCGAACGGCCGCGCGATGAGGTCGTTCAAGAATGCGTCGAGGTAGCCCCGTTCCAGTGCGAAGCGGTAGAGCCACGCACGGGTGCGCGGGTTCGCGAACTTCAACAGGCCCGGCGGCTGAGGCAGCCGTTCCCCAATCGCATTTTCCAGTAACTTCGTGTCTTGGAGGAACGTCGGAGCCCGCACGAACTGAAGCGTTCGCAGGAACGCATGCCCGATCAAGTGGAACAGCGCGACGTACCACAGGAATGGCACCCAGTGCCCGAGGCCGATCTCGGCCACGATCACGCCCACTTGTGCGAGCGAAGCGAACGAGAGGGCCGACTTGATGTCCGTCTGCACGGTGCCCACGAGGTAGGCGTAGAGTGCCGTGATGAGCCCCAATGCGACGATCGCAATCGCGAGCCACATCGAGATCGCGATGAGCGGGCTGAGCCGCAGCAAGAGGAACGCGCCGAGGTGAACCGAGAGCGCTCCGTAGAAGACGGCGCTGGAGGGGGTCGGGCCTTCCATGGCACGCGGTAGCCAGCCGGAGAAAGGCACGAGTGCGGACTTTCCTGCGGCCGCCACGAGCAGCAACAGCCCGACCGCGAGGGCTTCCGTGGGGTTCAGCAGCGAGTGCCCGTAGGGCCAGGCCGTGGTTCCCATGAAGGCATCGAAGTCGCCGCCGCCGGTCATGTGGTGCAGCACGACGGCCGCGAGCAACAGTGCAGCATCCGAGACGCGATACACGATCCAGACGCGCAGGCCGTTCTGCGGCGGTGCCGGCCGTTCTTGGAAGAACGCGATCAAGAGCGCGCTCGAAAGGCCGACCAGTTCCCAACCGGTGAACATCGTCTCGATCGTGTCCGCCAGCGACGCGATCACCATGCCGGCCAGGAAGACGGCGAAGAGCACGAAGAAGCGGTTGAACCCCGGCTCGCGGTGCATGTACTTGGCGGCGAACCCGGAGATGGTTCCGCAGAGCACGTAGGAGAGAATCGCGAGCGGGACGGAGAGGCGATCGAACTCGAACTTCACGGCGAAGTGCGGGCCGTGTCCCCGGGCGCTGTCGTCGATCGCGACCCAGTTGCCGAGATCGAGTACGGCGTGTCGGGTGCCGGTGAACAGCATCAAACTCAAGACGGCGATGAGGCAGAGCAGGCCCACGCCGATGGCGATGCGGCAAGCCCGGGCGGTCGATTCCTCGGTGAGTTTGGAGCCGAGCAGCGAGGGAATGCCGAGCAGCGCGACGAGCAGCAGCGGTGCCGCCACGACGAGCAGTTCCAGAAACACCATGATCTGTTCGGTCGTCGCCATCGTACTCTCGAACGTGTTGAAACCCGGTTTCTGCTTGGGAAACCGGGTTTCTTGCTCACCCAGAAACCCGGTTTCCCAAGCAGAAACCGGGTTTCATTTACTTCCCGATCTCGGCGAATTCCAAGTGGTCGCGCCAGCCGCGATACCACTCCATCGAGGACGGCGCGGACGGCAAGCGATCCGCCTGCACTTCGTAGGGCTGGAACTCACCGTCTACGTAAACGTGGATGTCGTTGGTGTCGGGCGACTGGATGGCGAGTTGAATCCAGCCTTTTTCCGTCATCATTTTACCGAGGGGGTTGCCGTCGAGAACCTTCTTCATGATTGCCGCCGTGGTCTCGCAGACGATGAGCAGGCGGACCGGTTCGTGAATCTCGACCATCTGCCAGGGGAGCCCGGTGCGGAGGTCGCTCATCGCTCCGTCCATCACGCCGAGGAGCGAGGTGATGTTGTGGGGCAACTTGGTGCCGCTGCCGTACCCGGCGTTGTCCACGTGGCAAAAGTAATATTCGAGATTGATCCCACCGCAGACCGGGAAGACGGCCGCCATGGTGCGGGCCAGGATCGCTCCGTTCGCGTCGTCCTGAGCGGGATCGTAGGAGACGAGGAACGACCGGCGATCCAGGAAGAGGCCGCGAGTTCGCTCGCGCCGCCCGACGATGCAGAATGCGTTGGTCGCGTGCCCCCACTCCGGTCGAACCTGCGCCAGATCTTCGGCCCGCGCGTCCATGTGCTGCCGGGCCCCGGCCGGGGAGAGCGAGAGGGGGGCGGAGACGAACCGCCGGGCGCGTTCGTGCGAGTTCCGGTCCAAGGTTTCGTCGATCGCCGCCTCGACTCGTTCGAACAACTCCCGGTGCGAGGCCGGCAGGCGGTCGAGGTCGAAGAACTTGACGTACTCGTTGCAGGTGTTGTGCAGTCCGCCCACGAACACCGTGTCGGTCGGGATCGTCAGGCCTCGGGCGTCTAGCCCCGCTCGAACCCGCGGGTCGTTCAGAATCTGTGCGATGGCCCGCCCGTTCGGCCCGCCCACCGAACCGCCGCACGCACCGCAATCGTGCGCCGATTCGTGGGGGTTGTTCATGCTGTGCGACCCGTGCCCGATCGTCAGCACCAGTCGGGCGAAGTCGCGGATCAGGCCGATGTCCCGCAGCACCCGCTCGCCAATGTTCGTCATTTCCTCGAGGGTGAACCCGACGCGGTTGCCCTCGGGGCCCGGCGTCGGATCGGAACGCTCGAGTTGCAAGCGAGTCCCTTTCGGAGTCCGGAACAGGGACCCGGCCCGTTTCCGGAGTCGGGCGGCCAGCCCTGGGAACATGATCCGGCCGACGAGTGGGATCGAGGCGAGTACGCCGATGCTGGCCGACAGAATCGCTCCGATGCCGAAGCCCCGGGTGCCGACGTGCATCCAGTGCGAAGCCCGACCGATCGTTCGCCGGTACCGCCGGCTCCGGCGATCTTCCTCCGCGTGGCTTTCGTCCACCCGTTCCTCGACGTAGTGCTGGGGACGGATGACCACCGGGCAGAGCGGTACGAAGTGGGCGTCGGCCGCTCCCTTATAATACATGGCGACGGCGTAGAACCCGGCCGCCCCGAAGGTCTCGCATTCCGGGGCGATCTCCTCCAAATGCCGGCGAAAGGATTCTTCCCGCTCGTCCAGACACGTCACGATCTGAAAGCGCGGCGACTCCTGCTTCTGACGGGTGTGAAGGAGCAAAGCGTCGAGGCACTGGTCGCGGAACCGCTTCTCGTAGGCGAGGTGAAAGACGCGCCGCCGGTCGATCTCGTCGAACCCCGCGATCTCGCGGAGCAGTGCAGCCCACCCCTCGGAAGTGAGGCGGTATAACTCATCGGGCGTCCAGCCGAGGATCTGGGCCAGTTGGAAGATCGGGAAGGCGCGCTCCTCGACTCCGGCTGGCTGCACGGGCCGAATCTCCCGACGCAGCGCGGCGCGGACTTCGGCCAGCGAACGGACCGCGATGGATTCTTCGCGTACCGCATGAGCCAGAACAAACCGCTCCAGCACCAGCCGCACGGCGATGAACTCGATCAGGCTCCCGGCGGGAATCGGCCTGGCCACCCGATCGGCGCGCGTTTCCACTTCTCGAATCATGCCGCCCCAGCCGCGGAGCGCGAGGAGGGTCGCGGAGAGGTACGCATCCCATTCGGGTTCGAGAACGCCGAGCGTTTCGAACGATTCCTGGACGACTTGAAGCGGTTCGAGCTTGAGGTCTTGAATGCGGGCCAGCTCGGCAGGCAACCCGCGGAAACAGGCATTCGGAGCCCGCCCTTCGCCGCGATACAGCGAGCAGAACGCGGCGAGGTAGCCCCGATCGCGTTCGGGCAGCGGCCAGTGCGAGACGCCTTGATCCAGGAACGCCGCCGTGAAGCGGATCAACGCATCGTGAACCATCGGATCGGTATCGACGCCCCGCGTGCGGAGGAGCAGATCGCGATGGCGAACGAGCGGGCGATCGACCGGCGGCGGCGATGCGACCTCGGCCACGCTGGCACAACACACTCGCCACAGCGTCTCGAGCGCGAAGGCTTCCCAGGTTTCTTCCGTCCAGTCTTCCGTGCGGGACGCCCCGAATTTCCGGAAGAGTTCGGGAGCCCACGTCGGCAGCTTGCGGTGGGTCTCACTGTGAATGCGGAGGTCGCGGAGTACCCAGCGCCGCGATTCGGCAATGAGCTTGGCTCGCGATGCCGCCGAGGCTTCCCGCCGCACCTTCCGCAGCGCGTCCGTCTCGGCCACGAACCAGCGCAGCTCCTCCGCCGAGCCCGAGGCGTGCGGGTATTCCAGCATCGCGAGCAAGAAATCTTCGCGACGGCCGAGGCGTTCGGGGAACGCGCCGGGCCGGTCGCGGAGTTCGCGCTCCAGCACGGCTTGTAGATCCGAGAAGCGAATTCGCCCGCGATTCAGCGCCTCGCGATAACGCTGTTCCGAGAGGTACGGCTCGCACCCGAAGGTCGCGCCCCCGAGGCGCACGGCCTCGTGGAACGGCAGGTGTTCGAACGCGTGCAGCGTATTGTGGTGAATGAAGACCGTGATCGGACCCTGGGCTGGGAGCAGGTGCGCCGCGTGATCGATCGCGTGGCGAAGTCGGTCCTGCCGAGCCGTTGGGGAGGAATCGCCCGGCTCGTGATTTTGAGAATGGTGCTCGTTCACAGGATCCGGTGGACTCGCTGGGAGAGGCAGGATGGTTCTATCGGTGGGAAAGGCCAACGCAAGTGCCGTGCCGCGGCCTTCGGCTCTTTCCGCCCTCTACGTACTGTACCCACTTCAAGCGGTGAGTAACGCTTGCTATTTTGCTGGTCTCGCGGCAGCCAACCTGGTCTGGGAACGACCAGGGAGGGGCTCTTTCGGTAGTCCGCACTCTCCGAGTGCGGCCCATGCACCGCACTCGGAGAGTGCGGGCTTCCTGCTATCCTGAAAGGAAGTTGCAAGAGGTTCGCCATGTTCGATCAGCGGTGGCGGTTCTACCGGGCCATGAGCCTCGCCACGATTTGCCTCGTGGCGCTGTGCGTGTTCACGGCCGCCTCGCTGTTCAACAAGCAAGCGCAGATTGCCCGCGTGCTGCGCGAGAACGTGGCGAGCCGCCGCGCCGCCGTCGAAATGGAAGAGTGCATCAACAACATCATCACCCTCGAAGACAAGCGGGTCGAGGAAGTGTCGCCGCTGCACGACCGTCTGGGGGTACATCTGAAGGAGATTCACAAGGTCTCGGATGAGCCCGAGGAAAAGAAGCTGGCGGAGCAGTTGGAACAGGGCTTCGCGACCTACCTCAAACTCTGGCGGGGTCTGCCTCCAAGGGATCGCGATCGCGTCCTGCACGAGGAATCGCTCAAGCGCGCGAAGCTGTTTCTGGAGTCGGACGTTCTCAAGCCCTGTGCGGAGTTTCGGCTCTACAACGGCCGGCGACTCGAAGAAACGACGGAGGAACACGAGCGCGTGCTGCGGCAACTGGCCTGGGGCATGGCGGGCGTCGCCGGGCTCGGCGGCATCGCCGGGCTCGTCCTCGGGTTCGGCGTCGCCCGCGGGCTCAGCCGCACCATCCATCGCCTCCAGGTTCAAATTCGCGACGCGGCCGGGAAGCTCGACCCTAAGGCTCCCGAAATCGTGCTCACCGGCGATGGCCTGCTCATCGAACTGCACGAGGAAATCGACAACCTCACGCTGCGGATCGAGAAGGTGGTTCAAGAACTCCACGACCGGGAGCGCGAGGTCCTCCGTGCGGAGCAACTCGCGGCGGTGGGTCAACTCGCGGCCGGCGTGGGGCACGAAATCCGCAACCCCCTGACCTCGATCAAGATGCTCGCCCAGGCCGCACTCGAAGACGAAGAAAACGGGCTCACGGTCGAGGATTTGCGCATCATCGAGGCCGAGATTCGCCGCATGGAGCGGACGCTGCAAACGTTCCTCGACTTCGCGCGGCCGCCGAAGCCCGAACGCCGGCCCGTCGATTTGAAAGCCATCGTCGAGACCGTGATCGGGCTAACGCGGGGCCGCGCCGATAAACTCCGCGTCTCCACGCACTTGGAGTTTCCACCCGAGGGGGTCGTGCTCACGGCCGACGGTTCTCAGATTCAACAGGTTCTCGTGAACTTGGTCCTCAACGCGCTCGATGCGATGCCCACGGGCGGGGCTCTAACGATGCGGGTCCGCCGGTTCGCCGACCGCGTGGAACTGGAAGTGTTGGACACCGGCCCAGGCGTGGCCCGGGAGATCATGCCCAAGCTCTTCCAATCCTTCGTCAGCAACAAGGAAACGGGCCTGGGTCTGGGCCTGGTGATCTCGCGGCGCATCGTCGAGGAACACGGCGGCACGATCGATGCAGCGAACCGCCCCGAAGGCGGCGCGATCTTCTTTGTGAGGTTGCCCACGGGGTAGGTTGAAACCCGGTTTCTGCTTTGGAAACCGGGTTTCTAGCCACCAGAAACCCGGTTTCCAAAGCAGAAACCGGGTTTCGAGACGAGTACCACCGATGCCCACTCTTCTGATTGTCGACGACGAGCCGGCGATTCAGCACGCGTTCCAGCGTGCGTTTCGCGGGGAAGAAATCGTGCTCCTCACGGCCACGACCGCGGCCGAGGCCGTCGCACAAGTTGAGCGCGAACGACCGGATGTCGTCGTACTCGACGTTCACCTCCCGGATGCCACCGGCCTCGCCACGTTCCTGCGAATTCGCGAGATCGATGCTCGCATTCCCGTGGTCCTCATCACGGGGCACGGCACCACGGACCTGGCCATCGAAGCCATCAAGGAAGGGGCTTACGAGTACCTGTTGAAGCCGTTGGAACTGGCGGAACTGCGGGCGCTGATCGACCGGGCGGTGCAATCGAGCCGGCTCATGCGGGTGCCCGCCGCTATTGCCGGCGTCGAACCTCCGTCCACCAGTGGCGACCTCCTCATCGGCCGGTGCCCCGCCGTTCAGGAGGTTTACAAAGCCATCGGCCGCGTCGCCCGGCAGGATGTGACGGTCCTCATTCTCGGCGAGAGCGGCACCGGCAAGGAACTCGTCGCCCGTGCGATCTACCAGCATTCCAATCGTGCCGACAAGCCGTTTCTCGCCATCAACTGTGCGGCGATTCCCGAGCCGCTTCTAGAAAGCGAACTCTTCGGCCACGAACGCGGAGCCTTCACCGGGGCCGACCGCAAACGCATCGGCAAGTTCGAACAGTGCCACGGCGGCACCATCTTCCTGGATGAAGTCGGCGAGATGACACCGCTCACACAAGCCAAGATTCTGCGCCTCGTCCAAGAGCAGCGGTTCGAGCGCGTCGGCGGTACCGAGACGGTCCAGACCGATGTCCGCGTCATTGCCGCGACCAACGCCGACCTCGAGAAGATGGCCGAGGATGGCCGCTTCCGCAAAGACCTCTACTTCCGGCTCAACGTCTTCACGATCAAGCTGCCGCCGCTGCGCGAACGAGGCGACGACATCAGCCTTCTGATCGAACACTACGTCCGCCGCTTCGGCCGGGAACTCGGCAAGACCGTTCACGAAATCTCCCCCGACACGCTCGAAGTACTGAAGTCGTATCCGTGGCCCGGGAACGTGCGGCAGTTACAAAGCGTCTTGAAGCAATCCCTGCTTCGGATGAGCGGTTCGGTCCTGCTCGCGGATTTTCTCCCGGCCACGGTTCGCGAACAAACGGGACACGCGGAATCGGGACGCGGCAACTTCGACTGGGATGAATTCGTCGCTAGCCGAATCGCCTCCAGCTCCGAGAACCTGTATGCCGAGGCACTCGAACGGATGGAGCGTGAAGTTGTCGTCCGAATTCTTCAGCACACGAGTGGGAACCAACTTCAAGCTGCCCGCATATTAGGCATCACGCGAGGCAGTTTGCGGACGAAGATACGCACCTTGGGCATCAGCATCGCCCGCTCGGTGTGGTCCGAAGACGACCAGAGTGATTCCTGAGCGAGCAATTTTTGAAGGGTCCGGCGCGGCATTTTCCCTCGAAAGCTGCGTATTCCCAACACTTTCCGCCTTCGACTTCCGTTGACTTCACGCGGCACGACCCTTGCGATGGGAGGTGAACACGCCCACCCTCCGCACGAGTACGTTCCCGTGGCCGATCCCATCGAAAAAGCCTCGACGCCCAAGCTGACACCGGGGTTCTTGCCGAACCTCCGCTTCGATCTGCTTTCCGGGTTCCTGGTCTTTCTGATCGCGATGCCGCTCTGCCTGGGCATTGCGAAGGCGAGCGAGTATCCGCCGATCGCGGGCATCTGGACGGCGGTGATCGGTGGAATTCTCACGACGTTCTTGAGTGGTGCTCAGCTCACGATCAAGGGTCCGGCCGCGGGGCTCATCGTCGTGGTGGCCGGTGCCGTGGTCGCACTGGGGAAGGAAGCGGTGACGGAACTTCCTTCGGAGACGCGCTCGGCGATCGAAGCGAAGGGCTCGCCGCCGGAGGAGACGAAAGCCGCGCTCGCCAAGGAACTCCAACGGCAACAACTCGAGACGGGCTACTACCTCACGCTCGGTTGTGCTACCGCCGCGGGCATCCTTCAGATGCTCCTGGGCCTGTTCAAGGTCGGCACCCTCGGCGAACTCGTGCCCCTCACCCCCGTTCACGGCATGCTCGCGGCCATCGGCATCACCATCATGGCGAAGTCCGCATTCCCCATGCTCGGCATCCCCAGCCTTTCTTCCGACCTCTCGCCGATCGAAGTGATCGCCCGGATTCCCGGCGAACTCTCGAAGGCGAATCCGACCATCGCCGCCATCGGCTTGCTGAGTCTGGGGATTCTCGCCGCCTTTCCGTTCCTCAAGGCTCGCGTCAAGCTCCTCAACGCCATCCCCGCGCAACTCATCGTGCTGGCCATCGCCATCCCACTCGGGATCGCGCTCAACCTCGAGATGCTCGGCAAGGAGAGCGGCACGAAGTTCCTCGTTTCGGTACCGAACATCCTCGCCAATCCGGCCATCGAGCTTCCCAACGCCTTCCACTTCCCGAATTTCTCGGCCCTCTTCACGCTGCTCGGGCTCGAGACGATCTTCATGTTCTGCGTGATCGCCAGCATCGAGTCGCTGCTCTCGGCCCAGGCGATCGACATGCTCGATCCGTGGTGCCGGAAGACGGATATGAACCGGGATTTGCTCGCCTGCGGCGCGGCGAATACGCTGTGTGCCGCCGTCGGGGCGCTGCCGATGATTTCCGAGATCGTGCGGAGCAAGGCGAACATCGACAACGGTGCCCGCACCAAGTACGCGAACTTCTTTCACAGCCTGTTTCTGCTCGGCTTCGTTCTGCTCTTGCCGATGCTGATCAACATCATTCCGCTGGCGGCGCTCGGGGCCATGTTGGTGTTCGTCGGGTTCCGCCTCGCGTCCCCCAAGGAATTTTTCCAGACGTATCAGATCGGGCCCGAACAACTGCTCGTGTTCGTGACCACCATTATCGTCACGCTCTCGACGGACCTCCTCATCGGCGTCCTGTCCGGCATCGCCTTAAAGGCGCTGATCCACATCATTAACGGGGCACCGCTGTCCAGCTTCTTCCGGCCCGAGATCGAAGTGACTCTTCGAAATGGACCCGGCCCGATCGTCGTCGCCGTGAAGCAGGCCGCCGTCTTCTCGAACTGGTTGACCTTGCGGAGCGCGATTGTGAAAGCCGGCGAGGGGCGCGACGAAGTGACCCTCGATCTGTCGGCGGCGAAACTCGTCGATCACAGCACGATGGAGAAATTGCACCAACTGGAAGTCGGCTTCCAGCACGAAGGGAAGCGGCTCGTGCTGATCGGATTGGAGCAGCACAGGGCGATGTCGCGGCATCCGTTGGCGGCACGCCGCGGACGCCGCGTCAAAGTTACCGTTTGATTCCGAGAAGTGCGAAACTGGCGACCGGTTCAGGTCGCCCCTGTTGTGGCAGGGTCTCCCCCTGTTGTGGCAGGGTCTCCTGACCCTGCCACTCGACCGACCGAAGGTCTCCTCTGAGACCTGGCACGGTCAGGAGACCAGGCCACAGCGTGTGGGCATGGAAGTGGCAAGGTCGTGGCCTGTTGTGGCAGGGTCTCCTGACCCTGCCACTCGACCGACCGAAGGTCTCCTCTGAGGCGTGGCACGGTCAGGAGACCAGGCCACAGCGTGAAGGTCTCTGAGACGTGGCACGGTCAGGAGACCGGGTAACGGGGAGAGGAAACTGGCGACCGGTTCAGGTCGCCAGTTTCGCCGCGATCGCGTTCCACACGTCTTCAATCACCTTCTCGGCGGTGCCCTGGAGCAGACCCTTCGGCACCATCTTCAAGAGCCCCGTGACTTCCACGAGTTCGCCGACCCAGTGAATCTTCGTGCCCCCGGACTCCGATTCGGAGAAGTGCAAAGTCGCGGTCACGGTGCTCGAGGCTCCGATGGCCTTCGTGTAAATCTTGAAGGCCACGGCCTTGCTCGGTTCGCGTGCGGTCACTTCCAGGAGGGCATCGAGGCTACCCGTCACGAACGAGAGTTTCGGTTTAATTTTGAAGCTGGCCCGATCCGCGGTCGCCTCGGCGACTTTCGCATCCTCGATGCAGCCGACCAGCCACGCGACATCGGCGAGCTTCGGGAACGTACTGGCGAGCGGCAGTGCGAACTGGCGATCGCCTTCAAAGTGAATCATGATCCGGCTCCAGGGTACCCGGCATTATAGGGCGAACCGAGCCCCGTGAGGGGCCGGGTTGTGCCAATAACCCGGCCCCTGACGGGGCTCGGCTCGCCACGAATTTGACGAACCGTGTAAGATAACGGGACCAACCGCACGGCTACTTCTCGGAGTTCCGCCATTTCGACCGTCGCTTCACTCCCCGCCATCGCGCCGCCCACCCTCGCGCCCGACTGGAAGGCCACACTCCGGCGGCGATTGCGCGGAGCCCCGTTCATTATCATTCATATGCTGGCGATCGTCGGAGCCTGCCTCGTCGAGCCCACCTGGGAGGCCATCGGCATCGGCATCGGCCTCTACGTGATCCGCATGTTCGGCATCACCGCCGGCTACCACCGCTACTTCGCACATCGCGCCTACAGCACGAGCCGCTGGTTCCAGTTCGCGATCGCCTGGCTCGGCTGCTCCGCCATGCAAAAGGGGCCGCTCTGGTGGGCCGTCCACCATCGCAACCACCACAAGTACTCGGATCAAGACGCGGACCCGCATTCGCCCATCGTCCGAAGCTTCTGGTGGGCTCACGTGGGCTGGGTGATCTCGGGTCTGTTTCGCAAGGCCCCGTACCACGAGATCAAGGACTACACGCAATTCGTGGAACTGCGGGTGTTGAACAAACTGCACTGGGTGCCGGGCTTCGCGCTGGCCGGAATTTGCTTCTGGGTCGATGGCTGGGCCGGCCTCGTGTGGGGCTTCCTCGTAAGTACCGTGCTGCTGTATCACGGCACGTTCCTGGTGAACTCGGCGTGCCACATCTGGGGCACGCGCCGCTATCGAACCACCGACCACAGCAAGAACAATTGGTGGGCCGCGATCCTGACTTTGGGTGAAGGTTGGCACAACAACCACCACCACTATCAGAGCTGCGCGCGGCAGGGGTTCAAGTGGTGGGAAGTGGATATGAGCTATTATGGAATTCGAGCGCTCGGACTCGTGGGATTGGTCTGGGATATCCGCGAACCGACGGAGAAAGCCCTGGCTACCAAGCAGCTTTGAAACGCAGTTGGAGTTTGGCACAGCGCGTGCATTAAATACTCACGCATGGCAGCCCCGTCCGTATCAGCGGGATACGGGCGGTGGCTTGGGCGGGACGAGCCGCCGGGGTAAAACCCGGCGGCTCGTTCTTTTTCCCATCATTTCGAGCGTTTCTTGCACGTCGCACTTCTCGCTTTCTCCCGGATCCTGCTCTCCACCACCAAAACACCTCTGAGCGTTCGCCACTCACGCTGGCCGATGAACGGCCAAGCCGAGTCGGGCGGAAATGCAGCAACGAAAAAAACACCCGGCGTTCGCCGGGTGAGTTCCGAGATTTGTCAGCTCGTAGGGTGGGCCGGACCGCGACGGCCGCGAAGCGGACGTTGCGGGAGGCCCACGGGGAGAGTCTCTGGCAATGCACGTGGGCCTCACTCGGCAAGGCTAAAGCCTTGCCTCGCTCCGGCCCACCCTACGCAGGTACGCAGCCCTGAAAAGGTAGCAGTCGCAACGAAAAAACACCCGGCGTTCGCCGGGTGAGTTTCGTTCGAAGGGCTTGTAGTAGAGTCTCCACGGCGCCAACCCGGTCCTTCGCAAGACGCAACTCACCGAAGAAGCCGGGCGCTCGCGCTGACACTCGCCCCGCCTGGGCCTTCAGCAGATCTCGGTCGGACGGGATGCCGCGGACCACGCCTTCTTCACCAACCACCGGGCGGATCTCATCCTGTTTGGCCCGGA
>JAYTGN010000169.1:0-13885 GCA_043733485.1 Gemmataceae bacterium | reverse complement strand
CAATCGTTTCGCGATTGGCTGCGGTCCGGCCCACCCGGGGAAGTCGCAGGTGACCCGCGTGGGCCTCCCGCGATGGCCGCATTCGCGGCCCTCGCGGTCCGGCCCACCCTACGAGGCCTGGCAGACGAACTTGCTCTAATCATCGCCTGCCGTCGGGCCAGACCATCGACTCAACCGACGAAGACGCCATCGGCGAGGGCTTCGCTCTGGAAGGGGTCGAGGTCTTGAAACGAAGTGGGTTCGCCACCTCCGAAGTATTTGCCGAGATAAGCGCGGACGCGGGACGGGCTCCTTTCGCCCGTTCCCACGAGGAGGTCGGCGCGGCCGTCCCGGTCGGCATCGGTCGCCGCCACGCGGACGCCGCCGCGATCGCTATCCGCGTTGGCGACGAGGAAGTTCGAAAGCGGGCTGGCGATGGCCGCAACCGCGCCCCGAGTCAGGAGCGTCTTGCCGCTGAGGATGAGGACGCGCGGCCCGCCGCCCGGTCCGGCACCGAGTGCGAGGTCGCCGAAGCCATCGCCATCGAAGTCGCCGATTGCGAGATAGACGCCGTTGCGAAGCGCGTCTTCGAAGGCGAAGAAGTCGCCGAGCAGCCGGTCGGCGGGGTTGAAGCCGTCGGTGGTGAGTGCCCGGTTGCCGTCGAGGATCGTGAGGCGTGGGCCGCCGCCGAAGCCTGCCGCGATCAGGAGATCGGGTACACCGTCGCCGTTGAGATCGCCGACGGCGGTCCTCACGCCGCCGCGAAAATTCGAGTCGAGGCTAAAGTAGTTCGCCGCGCGGACCAGCCCCGCGCCGGGAATCAGTTCGTAGATGCTAATGCGCGGCCCGCCAGCACGGTCCGGCGAGACGACGAACTGTGCGCGGCCCGAGTGGTGGAAGTCGCCGGCCGAGACGAACCCACCCGCCGTGAAATTTTCGAAGGGCGCGAACGGCGGCACCAGCACGCTGCGATCGGTTCCGTCCAGAACCGTCACTTGAAATCTCACGCCGGGGCCGGTGGCGAAGATGAGATCGGGCGTGCCGTCGCCGTTCACGTCGCCGACCGCCGTGCGGAGATCGGTGGGAATGCTCCCAAATGGGAACGCGGTAGCCGTGGGGGAATACTGGCCCGCACCGTTCGGGGTGAAGATCGCGGCCGAGCCATCGAGCCGGCCGCCGACGAGAACGGGTACGACTGCGACCGGCGGAGGAGGCGGCGGCGAGCCCGTCGAGAAGGTGAACCGATCCGCGGCGCTGGTCGCCGAGGTGCCGTAGCCGAAGAACTCCGGATTCCCGTCGAGGTTCGTGACCGTGTGGCCGGACTGCACGCGGACATCCACCGTGCCCGCGGCGTGAGCCGGAGCGACCACGTTCAACTGCGAGTCCGACACAATCGAAACGGATGTGGCTTCGGTCGCCCCGAAGAGCACGTGCAATTGCCCCGCGGCCCCGGAGAAGTTCTTACCCGAAATCGTGAAGCTCGTACCGCCGAGCGGCGAACCGAACGACGCACTCAGCGACGACACCACCGGCGTCAGGTCCACGACCTCGAAATCGCTCGCCCGGATCTGCGAAATCTGAAGCACGGCCGACATGTTCCATTGGCTCGAGGGCGCACCCTGGAAGTACATGTCGCTGCCGTTGTCCGCCACGATCAGTCCGTAAGTCTTCATCGCCTGCGCGATGGCCTTCGTCTCGGGCGACCAGGTCGTGGGAATCGTAAAGTTCGACTTCAACCGAAATCGCTCGCCCATTCGCGGCACGTTGCTGGCACCGTTCGAACTCGCCTCGTGCGAGGCCGGGAAGACGTAGTCGTTTCGCGTCTGCACCACGGTCATGCGGATGGCGTGATCGATGACCGGCTGGCTTGCGAGGGCTTCGTCGGGGCGAACGAGTCCCGGCATGATCGGCAGCCCGGCGGCGTCCGCCGAGGTCTTGTGAAGGGTGCGGAAGCTGTTCGAGTTCAAATCCCAGCGCGAGATTTGCCACGCGCCCCATTGGCCCAGTGGCTTCGACCCGCCGTACGGGTACGAGGTCTCGTTGGGCCGCGCGGCGGACACCAGTTCGTACAGCACGTTCGCGCTGCGGTCGTAAACGAGCAGGTGCGAATCGCCGCGGGCCGACGGATTGGCCGGGTTCGACGGGCCGGTCGGTCCATCGCCTTCGATCACGGCGTTCGCGGGGATCGGCACGGGCACGAGGTCGCTCTCGCTCGGATACCCGAAACTGGGCACGAGTACGGACGCGAGCGGCGTGGTGCTATCGGCGATGTTGATGGGGATACCGTAGAGCGCGCCATCGGATACGGGGTTGCCGAAATCGGGGTGCAGACCCGGTGCGGTCCCGCTGTGCCGGGCGACGATGGCATCGATGATCGCGTTGGAATTGGCCGCAACCGGTGCCCCGGCAACGACCTGATTCCAAGGATTGTTGAGAGGGAAGATCTGGTTGCCGAGGAACGTCGGCACCACGCGCGGTTCCAGTTCCAGAAGTTCGAGCGTTCGGGAAACGATCCGATTCACGTGAGGCCTTGCATCATTTGAGGTGCGGCAATTTGAAAGTCGCGAGTCGAGCGATGGGCTGACCCAAGCTTAGCACGCGTTCGGACGAGTCGAATGGTGGGAAGAGGAGAAAGAAGCAACGATCGAGCCGCCGCTCCGTGTGGGAAACGTGCGGCGGAGAATTACTGCGCAGACATAATCCGAAGTGAGTTCTTCTCCAGGGGCAGTTCCGACCAGTGCTTACCGATTCCTTCGACGAAGTCCGAGCGGACGATCTTCGCTCGATCTTCCAGCCAGTCGCCTCGATCGTGCCGGAGGTAAATGCCTTCCATCGGCCCCTCAGTAATTGTCGAAGTACCAATGAGGGACCGAAGCCGTTCGAGTGAGAATTGACCGCGAGCCAGACGTGGAACCGTCGCCAACCCGAGATTCGCGAGCCAGGAATCGCGACGATCGACCGACCAGAAGCGACCCTCGGCACGATCGTAAACGTCGAACCCCAGGAACCAGTCCGGCAATCGGTTGTAAGGCACGCTGTGGACGGCGAAGCACCATTCGCCGAAGAGCATTAGGTCCGGCCGCAACGAATCGATGAGTGCAAATCGCCTGGCATCGATCCAGGGCCACAGCGGCTGAAATTGAGGATGGGAGCCGCTGGTGAGGTAGCTGCCTCGATTCTGCACCTGGAGCGAGCCGCTTTCGTCCAGTGAGAAGCCGATATTGCCACCGTCCACTTTCTCTTCGATCGTGATCTCGCCCTCGAGAAACTCGCGGGCCTCGATGGGCGAGAATACCTTGTCTTCGCGGCACGGCGATTTTGCGAGCCAGATCAGATGCGGCGTGTGAGGAAACTTGAAGAACATGGCATCTATTTCTTCGTTTTGTTCGAACGCTTGGCTTGAGATTTCACCGTGATGGTGCGCTTGTCGTCGCTGGGGCTTTCGAGAATTTCCTCCACGACAATTCCCACACTATGGAGTTCTCCCTTACACTTCTCCCAGTCCGAATCGATGGCATTGATAATGAGACTGCTGCCGCCTTGGGATATGTCCATTAGAGCTACCGCGACAAACTTGCGGTCACTCGGGTCGACCTTTTCGAGGTCATCGGACAACACCCCATGACCGTGCGCGTCGAATTCTATTTCTACAAAGCGCGCAGATTGCAATTTCTCCGCAATCACCTGCAGCCCGTAATCTTGTCCGGTCATTTTGTGGTTGTACTCCTCCCAAATCCCATGCTTGAGGTATGGATCGAGTACCACCTTCCGTTGCACGTCTTTCCGAAATGCGGCCAACCAGTCTATTACTGTCAGTTGTTGGTCCGGAGAAACATGATCGCATTTCCCGCTGGCGACGAGCAGCACATTGGTGTCGATGATGCAATCGGTCACGGCTCAACTCCTTTGCCGTTTGGCCAGGCGGCCGATCATTTTGCGGGTTTGCCTTTCGACCTCTCCGATGGCGTCGCCGAAGAACTTCTCGGGCCAGTTCTTGATGCGTCCGAATTCATCGACTTCCAGGCGATGGAGTGTCGTGTTTTCGGTCCCACGTTTCACGAAGTAGAGCCGACAGTCCTCGGGTGCAAGCTGCTCGTCCGCGATGAGTAACTGGAGCCGGCGAAAGAGGTTCTCCGAGTGCGTTTCCACGAGAAACTGTACGCGCCGCTCTTTGGCAACCTCCACGAACAGATTGGCCAGAGCTGTTTGGGCGAGGGGATGGAGGTGAATTTCGGGTTGCTCGATGATGACGGTTGATCCCTCGGGCACGAAATAAGCCAGCGTGACGACGGGCAACACTTGCGAGACACCGAATCCGACATCCACGAGGTTCGCCTTGATTCGTCCCTGGTGGACGAGCACCTCGTAGTGAACTGAAGAACCCTGTTGCTCCAGGCTCAGACCGTCCGCGACTTCCAACACCTTCAGCCACCGAGATACTTTTTCGACGAGCCATCCTCGGCCGCCGGATTGAGTCGGCTTGGCGCGGTCATTCGCGCTGGCGAGAAGCGCTTGAATCGCGAACTCGCCTTTGTTGCCCAGGTCGCCGGGGCTCTGCTTGTTCCAGAAGTAGGTTCGTTGCGGCCTCTCGCGCAGCGGGCCGAGATAAACGATTCCCTTCAACGCTTCGACCAAGTCGAGTGCGAGGTCTTGGACCTTGCCTCCATCGAGCCCGAGTGCTGCCACGGCAGCGGCGGGAAATGCCACGGACCGCTCGGGCTCATACTGTTTAGACCGAAGTATCTGGGCCGATTTTTGCATTCCGGACGGATCGGCCTTCTCCAGTTGATACGCCCCTTTCGGTTGACGCTCGAGCTGGAAAGTAAGACCTCCCGAGGTGTAAGCCAACGATCTCACCGTGGGATTCCCGCCGGCCTGGCAGTACGAAACGTCGTATTCGATGTGCTTATTCTTGTGTGGACGCATGCCGGAAAACTGTAGTCCGAATGCCAGTTCTCGTTTGGTGTCGTGTCCCGAAATGATGTCCTTGAAACTCCCGAGGTGGAGTAGGTCTCCAGGTTGACCACCGAGATTGAGATGCTGCTTGCGGTCGGGGGATTCGGCCGTCTGCTTCAGCAAAAGCAACATCTGAAGGAGGCTCGTTTTGCCTGCGGAGTTGGTCCCCAGGAACAGACTGAGCGGCGCCAAGTCGACGACCTGCTCGCCCTTCCAGGCTTTGAAGTTCTTGAGCCGCAGTTGCGTAAACATCGGGTCGATCCTCGTTACTTCCCCACGCACCAGAGGTGCTTGTCGGTGCGGATGAAGAGGCAGCCGTTCGCGATGGCGGGGGTGCCGAGCACTTCTTCCCCGAGGTCGTTGGTCGCGATCGGTTCGAACTCAGTGGCGTCCGCCTTCAACACGACGGTCGTGCCGAGTTCGCTGACGAAGTAGACCTTGCCATCCCCGGCGATTGGCGAGGCCGAGTAAGCGCCCTTCGTGCGTTCGTTGAAGTAGACCTTGCCCGTCTTGGCGTCGCCGCACGAGATGAAACTCTGGCCGTCGGATGCGAAGACCTTGCCGCGATAGACGAGCGGCGAGCCGTACCCGGATCGCACTTCCTTCGCCGTCCAGAGCGGCTTGCCTTCCACGCCCTCCGCACCGATTTTCACGGCCGTCACGCCAGCGCCCGGCAGATAGAGCAGATCGTTGGCCACGCTCGCGGTTGGGATCGAGCCCGAACCCTCCTTGTAGACCCAACGCTTCGCACCGTCGGCGGCATCGTACGACGTCAGTCCCCCGCTGCCCGCGAAGAGCACTTCCGTCTTGCCTGCCACTTCGCGCGCGAACGGTGTCACCCAGTTGATTCCCTTCGTGCGGTCGGCCTTCCACACGTTCTTGCCGTACTTCGTGTCGATGGCAGCGAGGAACGATTCGCCGTCGTTGTCCATCGGCACGATGAGCCGGTCGTTCACGAGAATGGGTGACGCGGCCATGCCGACCTGATTGGTGATACTCGGGTAATCCCCGGCGAGGGAGCGGTACCAGCGGAGCGTGCCATCGGTGTCGAAGGCGACGAGATCGGCGGTGGCGAACAGGGCATAGACTCCCGTGGCATCGGCGACGGGCGTGGGTGCGGCCATGCAGGTCTTCGGGTGGCAGGCGGTGCCGCCGGTCGCGGTGAGTTGCCGATGCCAGAGTTGCTTGCCCGTGGCGGTATCGAAGCAAAGCACGTGCAGGCGGTCGTCGCGTTTGCCGCTCGAACACGTGACGTAGGCGCGGTCGCCGAACACGACTGGGCACGAGATGCCGCGCGAAGGTAACGCCGCCTTCCACTTGATGCCCTTGTCCTTGCTCCACTCGTTGGGCAGGCCTTTTTCGTCCGAGATGCCGGTGCCGTTCGGGCCCTTGAACTGGCCCCACTCGCCGGCGGAGAGTGGCAGTGCGAGTGTGAGGATGAGGCAAATGCAAAGTAAGAAGCGGGAGGGCGAAACCCGGTTTCTGGCCTCGAAACCGGGTTTCTGGTCGCAAGAAACCCGGTTTCCAAGGCAGAAACCGGGTTTCAAAATGGTGCGGTTCACTTCTTGTCCTCCGGGGGAACGAATCCGAGCTTGATCTTCTTTTCGTCGACGAGTTGAGTCACGCCGGGAATCGGGGCTCCGGTCGCATCGCAGATGCGAGCCTGGAACTGCCAGCGCTGCGCCCATGCGTCCTTCTGGTTGTTCTGGCAAACTTTCACCACGAGTACGTTCGGCCCCGGCTTCAGCGTGCCCTTGCCGAGGTGGTAGTCCATGTTGTCGCCGTGGTGGTACTCTTCGCGCTCGAACAGCTTCGTGCCGTTGAGAAAGACCTGGAGGGCGTTCGGGCTACCGAGTCGAATCTCGATCGGGGTCGCTTCCTTCGCCTCGAGAATTGCCGTGGCGTACGCTGCCGCGTCGTAGTGCTTGCCGAGTTCCTTGTTGAAGTCCATCACCGCGTACTTGTCGCGTGAAAACAGCGACTTCCACTTCACGTCCGCGCCGCCCTTACCCTTCAACTTTTCATCGAGAACCACCTTCTCCTCGGGCGAATGCTTGAGGGTCAAGGCCTTCCCTTTCTCGCTCTCGAACGGCCCGACAATACCCCAGTAGGCGATGAACCCGAAGTGCTCCGTCAGGCTGATCGTCCGCTTGTAATCGGTCTCGAGCTTCTTGGCGATGGCCTCGACCTGATCCTTATCCCTTGCGAAGGTCAGCAGTTTCTCCAGTTCGGGTTGAACCGAACCCTTCGCGGCTTTCTCGATAACGTCGAGGTCGGCGGCGAGGGCGGCTCGTCGCAAGTCCGAACTCGGGTCGTCGCGGAAGCTCGCCAGCAGGCCATCCGCGGCAGGCTTGTCCTGATCCGCGAGAAGTTCGAACGCCAACACGCGGGCCGAACCGGCACGCTTCACGTCCTTGATGAACGCGGTGAGCTTCCCGGCGGGAATCGCTCGCTTGGCTTTCTTCTCCGCTTCTGCAATCGCGCCGGCCGCGGTCCGCAGCCAATTCGAAGCCGTCGGGTTCGCGTCGTCGATGGCTTCGAGTGTGGGAAACAGCGCGTCGGCACCTCGTTCGACGAGCGTTTTCCAGGCCGGCCCCGCGCTCTCGTTGTTCTTGCCTTCGCGATCGACGGACTTGAGTGCGGCAATGGGCCGAGCGATGGCCTCGTCCGCCGCGGGAGCGGACGAGGCGAGCATCAGAACCAGCAGGACCGAACGCATGGTGCGTCTCCAGTGGAATGGGCGGCTTCGCGGCCTGTTATACGAGCGGCAGTTCTTCCGTTACCCATTCCGGGGTGCGTAGGGTGGGCCGGAGCGAGGCAAGGCTTCAGCCTTGCCGAGTGAGGCCCACGTGCATCGCCGGATACTCTCCCCGTGGGCCTCCCGCGACTTGCATTCGCAAGTCGCGGTGCGGCCCACCCTACGAGCCGTTCAAACGGGTCGATCACGATCTGCCGCTCGCCTAAAGCGAGCGAAAATCGTAGCCCTCTCGCCCCGCGAGTGGACAGCATCCGAACCGAAACTTGCTATCCTCTCGCTTAGCGAGAGGGATAATTTGGAAGCCCGTCCGGAGGAACCGGACGGGCTTCTTCGTTTCAGTCTTGGCATTGGCGACAGGCGCAAAAAGATGGGCGGGATATTCCGGTACCCCCCGTCGCCCATTCGGGAGGCACCCAGTTTATCCCGCCGATGGAAGGTAATGCAGACCCCGTGCCAAACCGTGCTAGGGGATAGTCGAAATGGAAAGAGGCAACCGCCCAGTTCCCCGCCGTTCGATCGTCCACTGAAGGGGAGCATCGGGCACGCGCTCCAGCACCCCGTCGCCGAACGTCTCATCCAGTTCCAGTTCCGGTAGGTGGACGTAGCCGATGTGGCAACCGCACGTCGCGTTCGGACAGAGTCGGGGTTGTAACAGCGCTTCGATCCCGGGTTCGAACAGGTTTCCCAGCGGCTCCTTCACGAAGTGGCAGCGTCGAATCGTGCCGTCGCCATCGACCGAGATCACCTCCTGCCCCGTCCGGCACGGCCGCCCGCGGCTCGGATGCCGAGTATTGTTCGTGGGAAACAGCGGATCGATGTTCTCGAGCCAGGAGGCTTCATCTTGCAGGTAGTAATCCGGCACGTCCTTGTAGGCGTTCACCCACAAGTACACCTCGGCCGGCAATTCGGAGCGCAACGCCGCGATGTCCGCGAAGTGTTCCCGCAACCCCACGACGCCCACGCTGTAGCGAACCCCGCGGCGAGTCAGTTCCAAGCATCGCTGTAGGAACTTCTCGCGGCCGATCTGCGAAGGGTGGAAGGTCGTCCACAGCGCGAGTTTCTTCAGGTCGCAGCGCTCCACCCAGTCGAGGCCGCACGACAGATTGGTTTGAATGGCCGCCTGCTCCACTTGAGGCAGTTCGGTCAGGCGGGCGAGCCCGTCTTGGTACCACTTCCGCACCAGTGCCTCGCCCCAGGGCGTGAAGAGAATTCGGAAGCGATCGCCCTCGGGCCTCCGTTCGATCCAAGTCGTGAAGCGATCGAGCGCGGCTCGGTCGCGTTCGAGTTCTTCCGCCGTCTCGCGATGCTTGGCGAATGGGCAGTACGCGCAGTCGTAGTTGCAACTCGACAGCGGCCCGCGATACAGAATGGAGAGTGTTAGCGGCACTCGTACTCCTCCATGAGTACTCGGACGGCGGGGGAGTCGAGCGCGGGGCCGATGACGTCCGAGCGCTCGATGCCGGCCGGAGTGAGTTGCAAGTAACCCCCGCGGCGTTCCGCAAGCTCGAGCGATTCCAGTTCTGCGAGAAGCGGGAACTCTTCGATCGCGGAAGTGCCGAATCGCTTCTCGTACTCGGCGAGCGGCAATCCAGGGCTTTGAAGCAGTGCGATCGCGATGAACCGCCGTCGTCGCTCTTCCTCGTCGAGGCGGAAGCCGTGCCGCGCGATCGCGAATTCGGCAGCGGGACGGACAACGTATTCTTCGACGAGCTTCCCAACTTCCTTCTGGCTCACGGCATAGCCGTCGGCATAGTGCAACCCGCTGGTATAAGATCGCGCTCCGCAGCCGAGCCCGACCATGCCGTCGTCTTGAACGCAATACGCAGGGCCTTCGCTTCCCGGTTCGCTCGGTGCATGGCTCGCCCGAAAGAGCCGCATCGAGGCTTGGACGTAGCCCGCCGCGAGGAGCAAGTCGCGAGCCTCGAGGTAGCAGGAGAGCCGCCGGTCGTCCCACGAACGGCGAGATTTTCCGAGGCCGGTGAGCGGGCGGACGTAAAGCGGATAGAGGAAGAGTTCCTCGGGTTGGAAGCGGAGTGCGGCTCGAACCGAGGCGAGCCAACTCGCGACCGTTTGCCCGGGCAAGCCGTAGATCAGGTCGAGGTTCAGAACCGGGAAGGCGAGGCTCCGGATTCGCTCGATGGCGGCCACGACAGCGGCGGGGTTCTGCGGCCGGCCCGAAGCCCACACTTCCGCTTCCGTGAAACTCTGAACGCCGAGGCTCACCCGCGCGACGCCCCGCTGTCGCAGCACGGCGAGTCGTTCCCAGTCGGCGGTGCTGGGCGACGTTTCGACCGAGGTAGGAATCGCCGAGGCCTCGCGTTCCATCAGCCGTTCCGCGCCGTCGAACAGTCGCTCGAGTTGCTTGGCATCGAGGAACGTCGGCGTCCCACCGCCGATCGCAAACCGGGAGAAGCAGGCTTCGCCGATCGCAGCCCCAACCGCGACCAACTGGCGATCGAACGCATCGAGATAGTCGGCGACCACATCGGCGGGCGGACGCGATTGCGTGAAGAGATTGCAGAACCCACAGCGCATGTCGCAGAACGGAACGTGGACGTACAAGAAGAGCCCGTTCTTCGGCTCTGCCGCCCACGCCTCGACGAGTGAGACGGGCGGGTCGAGCCGGCGGTACGCCGTCTTGTGCGGGTAGGCGTAGGAGTACCCCCGGTACGGAGAGCCGGCGAGCAGTGACAGTGGGGTGTCAATCGTTTCGATCACGGCTCGCTTCCCGGCAGCACGAACTCCGCGTACGGCACCGTCCAGACGACCTCGTGCGCGAGCCGGTGGCCCGTGTAGCCGCCTTCGCCGTAGGCGGTTCCGTGGTCCGAGCAGACCACGCAGAACGAGGGGCCGCGTTCTCGCAACGCGGCGAAGAGCGGCGGCAACTGCCGATCCACGTACTCCAGCGCCGCCGCGTGCGATTCGAGTGAATCTTCGGTCGCTCCCGGCAAATAGAACCGATTCGGCTGGTGCAACGCCGACACGTTGAGGAACAGGAACGCGCGCCGTTCCCGAGGCAGTTCCCGCAACCGGGTTACCGTCCATCGGACCTGAGTGGCCGTCGAGTCCGGATCGGTCACCCCGAACTCGGGCTTCCAAACGCTTTCCGCGAACAGCCCCGGTAGCATCGACCCGAGCGGGGAGAGTTTGTTGAAGAAGCCCACGCCGCCGACGCACAGGGTGTGGTAGCCTCGGCCGGCGAAGCCGCTCACGATGTCGGGGGCGTCGAAGATCGCGGTGGCCTCCGTTGCGGTTTCACTGCCCGGGAAGCGAACCGCGAAGGGACGCGGATGGCGACCGGGGCGAGCCGGCGTCGGGAGGAATCCGGCGAAGAACGCGGCGTGTGCGGCCAGCGTGAAACTGCCCGGCGTGTGCCGCGCTTCCCACGCCCCGCCGGGCAGCATCGCCGCGAGGTGGGGCGTTCGCCCCGCGGCGAGGCAATCGCGAGCCACGTCGTAACGAAGCGTATCGAGAACGAGCATGAGCACGTCGTGCGTGCCGACGAATGCGGCGGTGTCGATCGCGACTTCCTCCTTCTCACGCTGCCAATTGCGTTGTACGAGTCGGCGAGAGGGTGCGTTACTTGGTTTGGAATCGGGCCGCCATCCGGTGGGTACGGTGCTTCGCTATGGCAACCCCTTCGAGCCCTCAGGTTTTTCTCCGTGGCTCAGTGCCTCCGTGGTCAGTTCTGTTTTGCGGCTGCCTTCCCCGAGCGAAACATCCAATAAAGAAGCGTCTTGATCTCGAACGGTTTCAGGTCGGGCTTCAAAGACAAGATGCGGGCGGCGATGCCGGTGAGGTGCGGGGTGGCCCAACTCGTTGCGGGCTCCCGCGCGAACGGCCCGAGGTAGCCCTTGCCGTGCGCCTGGAACTCGACGTGTTCGCGCAACTTGTACGCGAACTCGAGCGGGTCTTCAAACAGCCCCTTATCCACCGAGAGCAGCGGGGGAGCGAACGCGGCCGGGTAACTGCGGGTGAGCGGGTGATCGTTGTGCGCCGCGGCGACGACCAGCACATCGCGGTAGTATGCCTCCTCGATGGCCCGCTGGAGTTGCTGCCGCCGCTGGAGCATCTGCAACTTGTGTTCGGGCACCCCGAGCGAGAGGTTCACGACCTTCACCTTCCACACGTCGATGGCGTGGTGGATCGCGGCAATCACGGTCTCCACTTCGCACGACCCCGCCGGGCCGAACACATCCGCCGAGTACAACTTCACTCGCGGGGCGATTCTCAAGATGATGTCCGCGACCGTGGTGCCGTGCGGCGCGGACTGATGGCCCAGATAGGGCGAAGGACTGGACAGATTCGCGTGAAAGATCGCCCCTTCGATGGGAAGGAACGTCTGCCCCAAGACGGAACGCTCGACGCCCGAATCGATGATCGCGACGGCCACGCCTTCGCCGGTGGCTCGCGCGTCCCGCAGCAAGCGGTCCGGCGTGAGCAGCATGGCAAGTTCGTCGAACACCGTGGGAGCATCCATTGAAAATGTTCTCGTTCCCACGCTCCGCGTGGGAACGCCCTCTTCGACGCTCCGCGTCGCGTTTTGGCGAATCAAGCGCCCGTGATCTCATCCAGGAACTTCCGCAGGTCGTTCACCAATCGCGTGCAGTGATCGACGGCACTGGGGCCGTGCCGCACCGCGAGCGCCCGAACCGCCTCGACCAACCGCAGCGTCGTGCCGCCGTCGGCGAGCGCATTCGCATCGGAGCCGAGCCCTTCACGAAGGCTTGCCATCACCGACGCAGGCGGCGGCTCCTCGGGCTTCGAGAGCACGTCCGTATTCAACGCCTCTTCGACGCCGGTACTCGCTTTCAAGGCCGCTTCCACGGCATCGAACAGCAACCGGTGCGTTTGCCGTTCCGCGATAGCCTGTCGAATCAGGTCGCCTCCCACCTCCGCCGCAGCACCGACCAAACGGCGATCGTCGTCCGTGAATCCAGCGGGCTTGTCGAACAGTTCCAGCACGACGGCCGAGCCCGCACCAGCGGGAAGTGGTGCCGCGAGTATCTGTTTGCGACCCTTTTCGAATGGGAAGAGTTCGACCATTCCCGAGGTCGCGAGGTCGGCTTCGTTCAGAAGTGCAGCTTCCTGACGGCTCAAAATTGAGGACGCGAGCGAACGGCTGAAGCTCACCCCGGCTGTCGGCAGCAGGGCTCCACCCTTGCCATAAGCCGCCAGCGATTCCGTGCCGTCGGCCGCGACATGGCGAAGGATCAATGCCCCGTCGGCTGCGCCGACCGCGCGGGCCGCGAATCGCAGCAGCGACCGCACGGCTTCGGGCAGTGGCACGGGGTCGTTCAGCGCCGCCGCCGTCTGAACGATCGGCAGCACCTTCTCGACGGCTTCGCGGAACGCCGCCAGGGAATGGTTGAATTCGCGCTGCCGCTTCGCCGGGCGAATCTTCTCGAGTTGATTGCGAACCGAGGCGAGGAACGTTTCGCGCGATAGGTCCGCGCTCTTGTCGAGATAGTCGCGAACGCCCATACGGAGGGCATCGAGCGGCGTGGCCTGGGCCGCGAACCCGGTCACGAGAATCGCGACGATGTCCGGGCGGAAGAGCGCGAGGTCTTCGAGCAGGCGCAGGCCGTCAAGGCCCGCACCGAGGTTCCAGTCGAGAATAGCGAGATCGACGGGGTTCTCGTTGGCGAGCTTGAGCGCGGTCTCGGCGTCGGACGCCGACAGCACGCGGATGCCGAACCCGGCCCCGCGCAGCCATTCCTCGAACGTCCGGCGAACCGGTTCTTCATCGTCCACGATCAGAACGGTGTCGGTCATGAGTATCCTCGGCGAGCGGTGGGCGTGAGCCCACTGTTCGTGTCCGGGAACAGCCGGCTCACGCCGGCCGCTCGCCTGGTCGACTCGCCAGTTCATGATACGTGCGAAGTGCTCCGGCGAAGTCGCGCTGAAGCAACTTCACGGCCGCTTTCAGGCGACTGATGTCGTCCCCTTGGCGCAACTGCTCCGCGCGTCCGAGTGCGTCGAGTGCCTCGACATAGTTCGACGAGCAGGCGCGTTCGATCAGCGCGCTGCGGTCGGCCTCGATGGCGAAGAGCAGTGCGAGGTCGGCCTTGCACCGCCGGCAATTCGGCCCGGCGTCGTTCAAAGCTTTGCAGCAGGGGCAGGGAATCGGCATGGAAACCTCGAAACCCGGTTTCTGCTTTGGAAACCGGGTTTCTCAACAGAAGAAACCCG
>JAYTGN010000168.1:0-60858 GCA_043733485.1 Gemmataceae bacterium | reverse complement strand
GGCTTTACATTTTTTACGGATAAATTAAAGATGCGTCTGGGCATTGATTACGCTTACTCCAACACACTCGAAGTCGAGAACGGCATTCTCACCGGCCGCAGAAACCCGGTTTCCAAAGCAGAAACCGGGTTTCGGGTTCATTCTTGTCCTAGGATTCACTTGGTGCCCCTTTGTGGATCTTCGTGCCTTTGTGGTGAAGTCTTTGATCGCAAACGATCCCATGATTCGCCTATCCGGGCTCCGGGTTCACTACGGCTCGTTCGCGGCCGTGGATGGGCTCGATCTCGACATTCGCGGCGGCGAACTCTTCGGCCTGCTCGGCCCCAACGGTGCTGGCAAATCCACGACCATTCGCGTCCTCATCGGCCAACGCCGACCCACGGCCGGCAGCGTTTCCGTTGCTGGGTTCGACGTCGTTCGCGACTGGGCCAAGATCAAGCCGCAATTCGGATACGTCCCGGACCGCGAGAACCACTTTGAGGAATTCACGGGCCGCAGGAATCTGGAGTTCTTCGGGCAGCTCTATGGCGTACCGAAGCGCCGGGCCCAAGACGTGCTCGAAATGGTGGAACTGGACGAGGCCGCGGACCTGCTCGTTCGCGGCTACTCGCTCGGCATGAGGAAGAAACTGCTGCTGGCCCGGGCGCTGCTCCACGAACCGCCCATTCTCTATCTCGACGAGCCGACCGCGAACCTGGACATTCACTCGGCCGAGGTCGTGCACCGCATCTTGCGCGACCGCGTGAAGCAGGGCGCGACGATCATCATGACCACGCACGACATGGACGAAGTCGAGAAGATTTGCGACCGCGTCGGCATCGTGTGCCGCGGTAAGCTCGTGGCCCTCGATTCACCATTGACGTTGAAGCAGGCCCATACCGAACGCAAGGTCGATCTGATCCGCACCGATGGCGAGCGGTTCGTATTCGATCTGGATGTGCCGCCGGATCGCCGTCAGTTCGCGGCACTGGTGGAGGCGGGGAAAGTGGCGAGCGTCCGCACCCGCGAGTTCGACTTCCATGCGACGTTCTTGAAGCTGACGGGCCAGACGTTTGAGTGAAAGGTTTCAGGGGACAGGATTCAGGATTCAGGGGGGTTCGATGGCTGATTCAATTCAGTCTCACCGCGATCTTAAGGTCTGGCAGAAGAGCATGGACCTCGTCGTGGAGTGCTACCGCCAGACCGATCAGTTTCCCAAGTCCGAGCTGTACGGCTTGACGAGCCAGATTCGCCGTGCGGCAGTTTCGATTCCTTCTAACATCGCAGAAGGTAAGGGCCGACGCAGCACAGGGAGCTACCTTTATTCGCTCAATATCTCATACGGTTCGCTCCTGGAAGTCGAAACGCAAATCGAAATTGCAGCACGATTGAACTACTTGACTGATGCCTCAAGCAAAGCCCTTCTCGCTCGGACTGCCGAGGTCGGGAAGATGATCAACGGGCTCATCAGTGCATTGGAGCGACAGAGATCTGGTTCCTGAATCCTGACCCCTGAATCCTGAAACCGCAACATGCGACCATATATCCTTCGAGCCCTGGTTCACAAGGAATTCTCGAGGCACCTCGCGAATCGAGGCGGCATCGCGCTCGCACTCCTCCTCGTCGCATCGGCGGTGCTCCTTTCCGTATTCGCCCCGAATGAAGCGGCCGACGGCACCGGCATGGTCGGCGGCGTCCACCACTGCTTCATCGACTTCGACCGCCCGACCTCGCTCATCAAGCACCTCCAGGACAACGTCCCCGACAACCTCAAGCAGCAGATCAAGTTTCGCGAGATCGGCAACGCCGACACCGTGAACGGGCTCATCGTCTATCCCGTGGGCACCGGTGCGCTGCAAATTCGCCAGGTGAGCGAGCCGGGCAAGCCTCGAGTGGTTCAAGTCAACGTCTGGCATCCGGACAAGGAAGCCAACGCACTCGCACCCTACGAAGCGTGGTTCTGGAAGGAATCGCGACGAGCCTTCCGTGCCGACGCCGAGAAGAAACTCGGCGACAGTGCGAGCAAACTCGCGGCCGAACCGACCTTCGATCCGGGAACCGACTGGGCCGTTCTCGAAGCTCACGACGAGTTCACGCGCCGTGTGAAGGATGCCGGTTCCATCACGGTGCCGAAGTTGGAGATCAATCGCCAGGGGCTCGGCGGGAAGGTCCTCGACTTCCGCGCCGCCATCGCCACCGGCATGGTCGTGTTCGCGCTCTACTTCGCCTGCGTCTATCTGCTTCCCACTTTGAACTGCGAGGAGCGCGAACGCGGCGTGCTGCTCGCGCAGGCACTCTCGCCTGCATCGCCGCTCGAAATCCTGGCCGCGAAGTTTCTCTTCTACCCGGTCATGGGCATGGGCCTCGCCGCGATCCTCGCCGGCATTTATCGGTTTGAGGTGCTCGGCAGCTTGTTCTTCTGGTTGTCGCTGCTCTCCGTGGCCGCCGGGTTCCTCGGCATCGGCATGACGGTCGCCACGCTGGCCAAAACGCAGCGGGCCGCCTTCCTCGGTGCCATGTGCTACCTGCTCTCGATGTCCATGATCCTGCTCATCTGTTCGATCAACGGCATCCCCTACGTGCCGTACCTCGCGCTGGAATACCACGGCCCGCGCATCCTGCACGCGGCCCTCTCCGGCGACGTCCACTCGTATCACTGGGCGCACCTGATTGGCGCGATCGGCCTGGCCACGGCGTGGCTCTTCGCCGCGGGCTGGCTCTTTCAACGGAGAGGCTGGCAGTAGCCGCTTTTCTTGCATTACTCCCGCACTGGCGATAGTGTGAACTTTCACGCTTCTTCCCGCGCCGGAGTATCACCGTGGCCGTCGCATCCGATACCGACACGGGCGATTTTCTCCCCGTGCCTCCGCGCGCCCCGGCATCGCCGCCCGAGCCAATTTCCTCGCGCATCGAGGTCGATGTGGCGGCAGCCACCGACACGGGCCGAGCGCGGGCGAACAACGAGGATAGTTTTCTCGTGGCTCGCGTGGAGCGCGCCCTTCACACCGTCGCGACGAACCTGCCAGAGGGGTGCGTGCCCGAACGGTTCTCCGAGGTGTCGTACGCGATGGTCGTCGCCGATGGCGTGGGCGGCGGGGCGGCGGGCGAAGTGGCCAGCCGTACCGCGCTGAGTACGCTGGTGAATCTGGTACTCCATACGCCGGATTGGATTATGCGCGACGGGGGTGCCGAGGCCGAGCGGTTGCAGTACCGCATGATCGAGCGCTATCGGCAGATCGGTGCCTCCATCGACGATCTCTCCGCCGGCGATCCCGCTCTCACCGGCATGGCGACGACCATGACGCTCGCCGTCAGCAACGGCCCCGACCTCTTCTTAACCCACGTCGGAGATTCGCGGGCCTACCTGTACCGCGAGGGCGAACTCTTCCGACTGACGCACGACCACACGTATGCTCAGGAGCTGGCCGATCACGGGCTCATCCAGCAGCACGAGGTCGCCTCGCATCGGCTCCGACACGTGCTGACGAGAACGCTCGGCCCGCGAGGAAGTGAAGTGCAAGTAGACGTGAGACAACTTTTACTCCGCGATGGCGATCGACTCTTACTCTGCACCGACGGCCTCACCGAGATGCTTCCCAACGAAGAGATCGGCAACCTTCTCGCCTCCGAGTCTACGGCTTCCGCGATTTGCAGCAGCCTGATCGATGCCGCCCTCGCCGGTGGCGGCAAAGACAACGTCACCGTCGTCGTCGCCTGCTATCGATTCCCGACAACGTCGCAACTCGAATGCTCGAGATGAGCGATTCGGCATCGTTCACTCCGCCATCGCCTCCTCCGGGGTTTTGGCAGCCACGAGGCTGATTCTGGCCCAGTCTTCCGGCTTCAGGTTGGCAACCAGGTTGCCCCAGACCAAGTCGCGCTTCTCCTTCGCCCGCTTTCCCCCCAGTTGCGGACTGATTATCAGAACGTGCACCGCATCGCCGTCTCCGTCTGTGACGGAAATGTAGTCTCCCTCTTGATTGAAGTAGGCTTTCCTGAGGGTTTGAACGATCGATTCCTTGAATGCTTTCTCAGCCATGTTGGAACTCCTGGATTACACATTGTGATCGATCCACCGAACAACTGCATCTGTCGCTTCTAAAAAATCTGTTGCCTCGTCATCATTCGACTGGCTGGCCGCATATCTCCACGCCGGAACCCATCGATTGACCGTTGAGAATTGCCTCCACCTTTCAGCGTCCTTTTGAAGGGTTTGCAAGCGGTCCGTCAACCGCATCAAGAGTTCCAAGGAGTGCGAGTATACGTCGTTGGCCTCAGTCAGCTTGCCTCTCTTTTCAAGTTCCGCACCCAAGTGTTTCATGTGATCGCAATCGTACTTCTTCATGAGTTTCGCCTTAAGGCAGCACTCGACCGCGTATCCGGCCATATACATCGCAGCCCGCCATCGGTGGTTTGCCAGCAAGACCTCGGCGTCCTTGAACCGGTGGCCGACGGCTTTACCGATCTCACTGATTCCGCCGTACAAATCGCGAAGGCTCATCACGATGCTCCTGCCGCGATTATATCACACCCAGCAGCTTCCCCACCTCCTGGAAGGCCGCGATGGCGCGGTCGAGGTGCTCATCGGTGTGGGCCGCCGAGACCTGGATGCGGATGCGCGCCTGACCCACCGGCACCACGGGAAAGCTGAAGCCGATCGCGTAGATTCCGCGTTTCAAAAGCTCGTTCGCCATCCTGGTAGCCAGCGCCGCGTCGCCGAGCATCACGGGCAGAATCGGGGTCGGGCCGGGCTTCACCGTGAACCCCGCTCCTTCCAGGCCCGCCCGCAGTTTCTTCGTGTTCGCGCGCAACCGATCGCGCAGTTCACCCGCGGTATCGACCAGTTCGAGCGCCTTCATCCCGGCTACCACGAGTGCTGGTGGAACGGAGTTGGAAAAGAGGTACGGTCGGCTCCGATTGCGAAGCCAGTCCACGATCTCGGCGCTGGCGACGGTGAAGCCACCGCTCGCGCCGCCGAGCGTCTTGCCGAGCGTGCCGGTGATGAGGTCGATGCGGTCGAGCACGCCGAGTTCCTCGGCAGCGCCACGACCCGTCGGCCCGAGGTGGCCCGTCGCGTGGCAATCGTCGATTCCTACCGCCGCGTCGTACTGGTCCGCGAGTTCGCAAATGTCCGGCAACTTCGCCAGGTCGCCGTCCATCGAGAAGACCGAGTCCGTGAAGATCATCTTGAAGCGGCAACCCTTCGCTTCTTCGAGCTTCGCCTTCAGATCGGCCATGTCGTTGTGCTTGTAGCGGAAGCGTTGGGCTTTGCAGAGTCGCACGCCGTCGATGATCGAAGCGTGATTGAGTTCGTCGGAAAGGATCGCGTCTTGCTCGGTGAGTAACGGTTCGAACAGCCCGCCGTTGGCGTCGAAGCACGAGATGTACAGGATGCTGTCACCCTTGTTGAAGAAGCGGGCGATCTGCTCTTCGAGTTGCTTGTGGATGTCCTGCGTCCCGCAAATGAAGCGGACCGACGAGAGCCCGTAGCCCCACGTCTTGAGGCCATCCTGGGCCGCGTTCACGATGTCCGGATGGTTCGCGAGACCGAGATAATTGTTCGCGCAGAAGTTGACGACGTCCGCGTGGTTCACGCGAATCGCGGCGTTCTGAGGCGTCTCGATCCGCCGTTCGGATTTATAGAGTCCCTTGGCCTTGAGGTCGTCGAGTTGCGTGAGAAGGAACGCATTGAAAGCCGTGGATGGCATGGCTTGCCCTCGGGTTTTGCTGCTATGATGATATGGTGTTGTAATCGGAGGTGCGGCGATGATGAAGACGATCCACGCAGTTTACGAGGGCGGCGTCTTCCGCCCGATCGAGGCCGTCGACTTGCCGGACCAAACGTCCGTCGAGTTGCAGGTTCAGGAATCGAAGAAGATACCGTCTCTGGACGACGTCTATGCTATTCTCCGGCGAAGCTACAACAGTGGTGAACGGGACACGGCCGAGCGGCATAACGAACATCAACCATGAATGCGGTCTTCCTCGACACCGTAGGGCTCATTGCCCTCTGGAACAATTCCGATCAGTGGCACGATGCCGCTAAACTTGCGTTCGCCCAAATCGTTCGCGAACGTCGGCGCATGGTGACGACGACGTTCGTGTTGCTTGAGTGCGGTAACGCAGCCGCACGCCGGCCGTATCGCCACGAGCCCGGCCTTCTTCGTGTCAGTCTCCAGCAGCGCAACGAGTTGATCGTGCCAACCGATGAAGACTGGAACGAGGCCTGGCGAGGATACGATGCAGGGAACGCGGGCGATGCCGGCATTGTCGATCAAATCTCTTTTGCCGTCATGCGGCGGTTGGGGCTCACGACCGCGTTCACCAACGACAAACACTTCCGGGCCGCAGGCTTCATCACCTTGTTTTAGACCACCGGTGTCGCCGCTCGTGCCGCCCGCCGCTTAGCCCGGTAGCCCCTCAGCGCCTTAATTGCGATCGGCAGCACCGAGATGCCCACCACCACGATAATCACTTTGTCGATGTGCTTCGCAATCTGGAAGTCCGGCCCGAAGATCGGCTTCAACAGCGGGTCGAGCCAGAGGTGGATCGTGTAGCCGAGCCAGATCATGCTGTTGATCCAAAGCAAGGCACCGATCACGGAGAACGCAAGGTAGCGGCGGTACGGCATCTTCCCGGCCCCGGCGACCACCGGCGCGAACGTCCGGATGAACGGCACGAACTTCGCCAGCACGATCGTCTTGCCGCCGTGCTTCGTGTAAAACTCCTGCGCCGCGAGCAGGTAGTCCTTGCGGAAGAGGAAAGACTTCTCCTTGCGGAAGAGGCGCGGGCCGGCGAACTTCCCGATGAGGTAGCCGGAGGTGTCGCCGAGGATCGCGGCGAGGCACAGCGTCGGGATCAGGATGTGGATGGGCCAATCCACGAGATAGGCCACGACGCCGGCGGTCACGAGCAGCGAATCGCCGGGCAGGAAGAAGCCGAACAGCAGGCCGGTTTCCGTGAAGACGATGAGGTTCAGCACGATGAACGCGGCGAGCGTGACGCCGGGATTCGAGAGCGCCTGCTTCCACGCTTCGGGATTGGTCAGGTTCGTGACCACTTTCACGAAGAGATCGCCGACCTGAGTGAACAGTTCTTCCATGACTCATCCGGATGAAACGAAGCGGCCCGAGCCCGGACGGACCGAGCGTGCGGATAACCTAGTCGAGAACCGGAGCCGAAGGAAAGAGCAAGTCCCAGCCCAAGCAGGTGTTTTGTGGTTGCGGTTGTGGTAGTGTAAATTGCAATTCTCCATCACCGAGTGTGGTCGCACGATGTCCCAGCGAATGCTGATTGCCGCCTGTGCCGTGTTTGTGTTGGCCTCGAGCGCCGCGGCACAACCGTCGCTCGATGCCGAGGCGTCCGGGCCGTGCTTGTGGCGAGTCGTGGTGAAGGCCGAGCCGCATCCGCTGTTGACGAACGCATTCCGGGAACAACTTCGCCGCGACCTGATTGCCGCACTCCAACCCGCGATCGGGCCGCTCGGCACCGTGGACGTGATCGATCTGGAAGACGCGTTGACGGGCAAGACGGATTCGCTGGTTCAAGACTTCGCGGCCAAGGGCTTCGCCGCTCTCGAAGGTGCCCGCGACCTCACGGGAGTGAAGACGCACTTCCTCCGCATCGAGTTTCGGGACGGCCAATACCATCTGGAATCGCGCCAACACGATGGCTTCGTCGGGCTGGCGTCGCCGGTGATTCGCAAGCAGTCGACGCGTTCGCCGGAGGTGGTCGGCCGTACCGCGGGGCTGATGATCGACCGCGACTTCGGGCTCGCCGGCACGCTCGATCCGGTGGTCGCCAACGCCACGGAAGTGACGGTCCGCTTTCGCGGCGGGAAACTCGGGCCGGTCGATCGGCTGGTGAAGGAAGGCGACATCTTTGCGCTGTCGCGAATCAAGAAGGCTGCGAACCGCGCCGCCCCGCCACCCGCCCGAACCGCCACCGGCAAGGTTATTGCCCCGCCCTCGGGCACGGCACAACCCTCGGCCCTCACTCCTGAAATTCACAGCTATACGTACCTCCGAGTCGCGGGGCTGCAACTGGCAGACGGTTCGGCACGGTGTACCGTGATTCGCTCGCCGAGCTTTCAATCCACGCTTCCCGGCGGCCCGGCCGTCATGGGCTATCGCTGCTTGAAGCTGAATACCGTGCAATCCGCCGTTGCCGTGCGTCTCTCCAGTGGGGAAGGTGCCGCAGCCTCATCGTCCTCCGCGAACGTCCGCGCGACCGACTCCTCCTTCACTGCCAAGGAAGACGTGAAGGATTACTTCGATTTCCGCGATGGCCTGTACCGTTCGCCTCGGCCGCTCACGAACTTGGCGTGCGTCACGATCACGCTGGGTAAATCGAAGGCGGAGTATTTCCCAGTACCGGTTTTTGGCCCCGAACCGATCACGCTCCGTTTCGAACTGAGTCCCGAGGCCGAGGCTCGCGCCGTGTTCGAGCGCTCGGCCATCGCAGTGTCCACGCGAACCGCCGATGCACGCATTGCCCAGAAGGGTGCTAACGACGACATCGGCAAGTTGATCGTAGCCCGAAAGAACGCCGAGGCACTGGCCCGCGCCCGCGCCGCCTTTGAGGGTGCCGATGCCGCCGACAAGGTGCTCACCGAGGAACTGCTCCAGTTGAAGCCGCAGTCGGCCACGGTGCCGGGTGCGGTTCAACTTTTCGCTAACGTCGAACAGCAACTTTCGGTGCTTCGCACCTCGAGTAGCCAGCTAGCTGCCACCATCAAGCTACTCGAAGCGGTCGTGGAGAAGGAAAAGGATCCCGCCGTACTCGGGGCCGAAGTTCAGGCTCAATCGTTGAACGCGCGCATCAACTTGCTGCTGGCGGGCGGCGAGGTCGAGGAAGCGCTCGCGGCCTACGATCAGTTGGCAACGCTCCAACCGAACGACCCCGCGATCAAGGCCCGCAAGGAGAAACTCGCCGCCGAGTGGAAACCGAAGGATGCGGAGCACGCAAAGCACCGCGAGTACCTGATCAAGACGTGGCCGGCGGTCGCGACCATCGGCGATTTGAAAGAGAGCCTGCCCCAACTCCGGGCGGCCCTGGATGCCTGCAAGAAAGCCGGCGACCGCCATGCGTTCCGCCGCTTGCTCGGCATCCTCGGTGCCTTCCCCGCCAAGCTCACCGATCTGATCAAGGACCTCGACCCGAACACGGATGCCGACCGCAAGACGCTCGGCGACGCCAAGGTCGTTCGCGATGTCGTGGCCAAGCTCGAACAAGAAGTCGTCGAGTTCTTGAAGAAGGAATGACCCGGCAATTTGTAGCGATCGTGCCGATCCCGCAAGTTTCATCATGCTCCGCGTTCCCCTCGTGCCGTTGCTTTCGGGCCGGATCGACCGAATGATACCCTGGGAGTGCGGCCGTCCTGCCGCCCGACCACTGCGGGTCCGCCATGCGAGCCAGTCTTCGCTTCGCACTTGTTTTGATTCCCGCTCTCGCGGGTTGCACGGCTGCGCGGCCTGCGGTCGCCGCTCCCGTTGCGGCTCGTGCCGCGGCCCCCGAAACGTCCGCCGCCGCCAAGCCCGACCCGGCTGAAGTGAGGGCGCTCGAAAAGACGCTCCGCGAACTCCTGCTCCAGAATCTGCCCAGCCCGCTCGTGAAGTCCGACAAGGAATGGGGCCAACAGAAGGAAGCGATCGTCCGCACGAACTTTCTTCGGGAAGGGCCGCGGCTGCGATCCGAGCCGGTGAAAGGTATGCGGAACGACGGCACGTGGCGGCGATTCACGATTCGCGCCGCGAACCCCGCGCAGAGCCTGGGCCTCGGCATCACCGAAGCCGCGTTTCCCGAACCGGGTCGGGCCGTCTTCACCGCCATGGTCGGAGTCGATTGCGATCTTCAGTTCGAACAGCAAGTGTGGCGGAACGGCCTCCGCCTTTACAGCGGCGAAACCCGCGGCCGCTGCCGCGTCGCGGTGCTTTTGAAGTGCGAAGCCACCTCGCGAACCGAACCGAAACCGGGCAGCTACATTCCCGATCTCGTCTTCCGCGTGAAGGTGAACGAGGCGCAACTCTTTTACGAGAACCTCGTGATCGAACACACGGCGGGCCTCGGCGGCGACGCCGCCAAGATCCTCGGCGAACTCGCGGTCGACACCGTGAAAAAGGCCCGACCCGAACTCGAACGCGAGTTGCTGAACAAGGCGAACGCGGCCATCGTGACGGCCGCCGACACGAAGGAAGTTCGCGTCTCGCTCGATTCCCTTCTCAAGGGCGGCTCGACGGTCACGAAGTCCAAATAGGGACCCTCTCGCTCCTTCGCGGTGACTCCCGCCGTCGGTTCGGATAGTTTGATTAGCATGCCTGCCATCACTCGCCAGATGCTCCGCGACTACCTGCACGATGCGCTCCCCGAGGGCGACATGGCCGCGGTCGAGAAATCGCTGCGGGCCTCGCCCGAACTGCACGGATTGCTGAGCGAAGTTCGCGATGAGGAAGATCGCGGCGAACATTCGGTTGGAGCCATCTGGCGGCGCGAACGCGTGAGTTGCCCCGCCCGCGATCAACTCGGCGGCTACCTCCTCGGGGCCGGCGATGCCGACCTCCTCGACTACATCCAATTCCACCTGCAAACCATCGGCTGCCCCTACTGCCTCGCCAATCTCGACGACCTGAAGAAGTTGCAGGGCGCATGAACGGCCGAGTGGCACGGTCAGGAGACCAGGCCACAGCAGAGCCGGCCGAGTGGCACGGTCAGGAGACCGGGCCACAGCAGCCGCGCACTGGAAGCCTCAGTAGCCGGTTCGCGTCCGTCGCTCCGGGAAGCCGCGGAAGCCGTGGCAAACCCAGATCGTCCACGTTGAGGTCGGTACGCCCGCCTCGCAGTGCGTCACGGAGATCGGCACCTCGACGCGTTCGAACGCACCTTCAGAATTCGGGATCCGTTCGCCCACGTAGATGAAACTACGGCCGCGAAAGACCTCGGGGTCGCTCGTCGGATTGGGTCGCCAAAGGTCGTACTGGCTGTGCCGATCGGCGAGCGCGGGGCCGAACGAGTACGCCGCCGGATGCTCGCGGCAATAGAAGGAGAGTTCGCCGGGCAGGGTCCAGAGCATGCCCGCGAGCACGGGGTCTTCGCCGGTCTCGCGCTGCACGCGGTCGCGGAGGCGATCTACCTCCGCGGCCAGCGTACTCCAACCGGTGAGGCGGCACGTGGGGTCGATCTTGCGGATCGGCGTCGGGTTCTGTTCCGAAGGCGTTGGCAACACTATCGACAACGTGGGACGTGCGAACTGCGGGAAGCGCAGCCCGACGGAGTACGCGAACCCGAGAATCGTCGCCGCGATCAGGGCGATGCGAACGGTTCGCGAGTTCCGTTCGCGAATCCACGCCGCGGCCAGGACCGCGCCCCCGACGTAAGCCGCGGCCGGCCAGTTCAACTGACCCGGCGTGCGGATGCTCGCCACGAGAAAGACGCCCCAGACCGGTACCGACGCCCACCAGACGAGTGACAACCCGCTGTCGCAGCCTCGAAACCCGGTTTCTGCGTTGGAAACCGGGTTTCTTGGGAGGGAGCGAGAAACCCGGTTTCCAAAGCAGAAACCGGGTTTCAGAGGATGGAACCGCCACGCCCCGGCAGCGAAGGCCGCAAACCAGAACCCGAGCAAGAGCCCGACTTGCCCGCCGAGGTACGCCAACGGCGTGAACCAGGGCGCGTTGGATTCCTCATTCACCCCGGCCTGACCGAGCACGTGGAGGAACGAAACCCAGTCGTGGTTGGCGTTCCAGACGAGGATCGGCACGCATCCCAGGGTCGTGATGCCGAGGAAGAGCCAGACGCCGCCGCGACGGAACTCGGAACGATTGTAAACGAGCAGGTGCCCGATCGCGACAGCGAGCAACAGCATCATCGGATACTTGGCCAGCACGCCGAGCGCGGTGCAGAGTCCCGCGAGCAACCACCACACGTTACTTCTGCGATTCGAGGCTCGGTTCAAGCAAGCGAGTGCCCAGCACCAGCAGGCGAGGAAGGGCGGGTCGATGGTCATGAGTACGGCCCCGGCCGAGATCGCGGGCAGCGTGGATGCGCAGACGATGCTGGCGAGTGCGAGCCGCCGATCACGGAGCACATCGGCGATGAGTACGTACAGGCCCGCGAGTAACGTTGCACTGGAGGCAACTGCGGGCAGACGCACGGCGAACGCCGTCGAACCGAACAGTTCGCAACTGCCGCGAATGAGCCAGGCGACGAGCGGCCCCTTGCTGTAGTAGCTCCAGTCCAGGTGCCGAGACCAGTGCCAGTAGTGGGCCTCGTCCGGCGCGAGATCGTGCGGGCAGAGGAACGCGATGTAAGCGAGATTGAGGACGAACCACGCCAAGATGAAAAGAGCGGCCGCGAGTGAATGAGGGAAGCGACGTGAGGTCGGAGCCGCGCGCGTAACGACATCGCAGCGCACAGAGGGCCGTGCAAGCGTTGCGATGCGAGTTTCCGCGAGTGCATCCATGCGGCTTGGGAAACCGGGTTTCTCACCTCAAGAAGCCAGGTTTCCAGTGCAGAAGCCGGGTTTCAACCCCTCTTGTAGGGCTTCCCCTTCGCGCTCGTCAATCCGAACCGAGACGAGCCAGCGACCTCCGGGTGTGAGGGCGGTCTCTACGGCGATGCTCGGTGCTTGGATCCTGAGGCACTCACGTCTAGGCTTCGACAAAGTGAATCCGTAAGAATTCGTCGTCTGCTTCAATCCGAGGATACGCCGGTCATGTCGGATCCCCAGCCTCGTCCGTTTCGCAAGCTCCTCGTCGCCAATCGAAGCGAAATCGCGATTCGCGTCTTCCGCACGGCCCACGAACTGAACATTCGCACCGTCGCGATCTACTCGCACGAAGACCGCTTCGCCCTGCACCGCTTCAAGGCGGACGAAGCCTACCGCGTCGGCAAGATCGGCGAACCGATCCGCGCCTACTTGGACATCCCGAGCATCGTCGCGCTCGCCAAGGAAGTCGGCGTCGATGCCATCCACCCCGGTTACGGCTTCCTCTCCGAGAACGCCGAGTTCGCGCGGGCCTGCGTCGCCGCCGGCATCACCTTCGTCGGACCTCGCGCCGAAATCCTCGAACAACTCGGGGACAAGGTCACGGCCCGCCGCATCGCCCGCGAAGCCAACGTTCCCGTGCTCTCCGGCAGCGACAACGCGGTGTCATCGATCCCGGACGCAAAGCTCCTCGCCGAGAAACTCGGCTACCCGATCATCGTGAAGGCCTCGATGGGCGGTGGCGGTCGCGGCATGCGCGTCGTTCACAGCGCGGATAAGCTCGAAGCCGCGCTCGACTCCGCCCAGCGTGAAGCGGGTGCCGCCTTCGGCGTCGCCGACGTCTTCCTCGAAAAGTTCGTCGAACGCGCGAAGCACATCGAGGTGCAACTCATCGGCGACCGCCACGGCGGGCTCGTGCATTTGTTCGAACGCGACTGCTCCATCCAACGGCGGCATCAAAAGGTCGTCGAACTCGCGCCGGCTCCGAACCTGCCCGCCGCCGTGCGGCAGACCATTCTCGACGCCGCGCTCGCCGTGGGTCGCGCCGTCCGCATCGACAACGCCTGCACTGTCGAGTTCCTCTACGACACCGCTTCAAACCAGGTCTACTTCATCGAAGTGAACCCGCGCATCCAGGTGGAACACACCGTGACGGAAGCGATCACGGGGCACGACATCGTCCGTTCGCAAATCCTGATCGCCAGCGGGTTGCCGTTGAACGATCCCGAGGTCGGCCTCGAACAGGCGAAAATCACCTTGCGCGGTTTCGCCATCCAATGCCGCGTGACCACCGAGGATCCCGCGAACGGCTTCACGCCCGACTACGGGCGCTTGAGCGCCTACCGTTCGACGGGCGGGCCGGGCGTGCGGCTCGACGCCGGCACCGCGTTCGGTGGTGCCGTCATCACGCCCTACTACGATTCACTGCTCGTGAAGGTGACCGCGAACGGCATCCGATTTCAAGATGCCGCCACGCGAATGGAACGCTGCCTCCAGGAGTTCCGCGTTCGCGGCGTGAAGACGAACATTCCCTTTCTCCTGAACCTGATCGTGCATCCGGAGTTCTTGAAAGGGAACGTGACGACGCGGTTCCTGGACGAGACGCCGGAGTTGTTCAATCTGCCGTCGCGCCGCGATCGCGCCACCAAACTGCTGGCGTACATCGCCGAGGTGATCGTCAACGGGCCGGCGAGCGGGGGGCGTAAGCCCCCTGATTCCGGGACCATCAGGGGGCTTACGCCCCCCGCTCGCCAAAAGTCCGCATTGCCGGAGGGCACCCGCGATCGGTTCAAGAAGCTCGGCGCGGTCGGATTCGCGAAGTGGGTGCGCAACGAGAAGCGGCTCCTCATCACCGACACGACCATGCGCGACGCGCACCAATCGCTGCTCGCCACGCGGATGCGCACGCACGACATGACGCTGATCGCGCCGCGGTACGCCCGCGAACACGCGGACCTGTTCTCGCTCGAAATGTGGGGGGGGGCGACGTTCGACACCTCAATGCGCTTCCTGAAGGAGTCGCCTTGGGATCGGCTCGCCGAGTTGCGTGTGAAGGTGCCGAACATCCTGTTCCAGATGCTGCTGCGGGCGGCGAACGCCGTCGGCTACTCGAACTATCCGGACAACGTGGTGCGGGAGTTCGTGCGGCTCTCCGCCGCCGCGGGCATGGACGTGTTCCGCATCTTCGACGCCAACAACTGGCTGCCCAACCTCACGATGGCCATCGACGCGGCCCTGCGAACCGACGCGATCTGCGAAGCCGCCATCTGCTACACGGGCGACATCCTCGACCCCAAGCGCGACAAGTACACGCTCACGTACTTCGTGGACCTGGCGAAGAAGCTCGAGAAGCTCGGCACGCACATACTCGCGATCAAGGACATGGCCGGGCTGCTCAAGCCGTACGCCGCGAAGAAGCTCGTAAAGGCGCTCCGCGCCGAGATCGGCATCCCCATCCACTTCCACACGCACGATTCGGCCGGCGGGCAGATCGCAGCTTACGTGCTCGCCGCGGAAGAAGGCGTGGACATCGTCGATTGCGCCTTCGCGCCGCTGGCCGGGAACACCTCGCAGCCGAGCCTCAACGCCTTCGCGGAAGCCATGCGCTTCACGGATCGCGACCCCGGCTTGAACTTCGATTCGCTTGCCGGTACCGCCGCCTACTGGGAAGGCGTTCGCGCCCAGTACTCAGCCTTCGAGACCGGCCAGATCGCGAGTTCCGCCGAAGTCTACCTCCACGAGATGCCCGGCGGGCAGTACGCGAACCTGTTCCAACAAGCCCACTCGCTCGGCCTCGGCGACCGCTGGCCCGAGGTCGGCAAAATGTACGCCGAGGTCAACCGCCTCTTCGGCGACATCGTGAAAGTCACGCCAACGTCCAAGGTCGTTGGCGACATGGCCCTCTTCATGCTGGCGAACAACCTCACGCCCGCCGAAGTGATGGACCCGAAGCGGGAAGTCGCGTTCCCCGAGTCCGTGGTCGAGTTCTTTGAAGGCAAGTTGGGCCAACCGCCGGGCGGCTTCCCACCGCAACTGCAAGCGCGGATCCTCCGCGGCCGCAAGCCCCTCACCGATCGCCCTGGTGCCCTGCTACCCGACGCCGACTTCTCGAAAGCTCGCGCCGAACTCGAAACAAAACTCAGCCGCGCTCCGAGCAATGAGGACGTGATCTCGTACCTGCTCTATCCGAAGGTGTTTCTCGATTTCGTGGCGGCCGAGGCCAAGTACTCGGACCTCAGCGTGCTGCCGACTTCGGTCTTCTTTTACGGCATGGCGTCCGGTGAAGAAGTGAGCATCGAGATCGAGCCGGGCAAGACGCTCATCGTGAAATTCCTGACCGTCGGCGACGGGCTTCCGGACGGCAAGCGCGTGGTCTACTTCGAACTGAACGGCCAGCCGCGCGAGGTGTTGGTGGACGACAAGTCGCTCACCGAGGGCGCGGTGAAGGGCCGGCCGAAGGCCGAGGCGGGCAACGCGAAGCACGTGTCCGCTCCGATGCCGGGCTCCGTGGTCGCGGTGAACGTCGCCGTGGGCGAGGAAGTGGCGGCGGGCCAGAAGCTGCTCAGCATGGAGGCGATGAAGATGGAGACGACGCTGTATGCGGAGCGAACCGGCCGCGTGGCCGAGGTGCTCGTCCGCCCCGGCGCGCAGGTCGATGGCGGCGACCTCGTGATTCGGTTCGAGTAACTCGTAACCCGCTTGCGGGTTCGCGATTGTGCTGCGATGAACGACAAGGCCTCCCATGAAGCCTTCCCGCCGCGAACTACTGGCCACCTTTCTCGGCGCGCCCGCCCTGATGACAACGGGTTGTCACTCGGACCGCGTGCCGCCGTTGCCGCCGGGTGAAATTGTCGGGCCATCGGATGTGTTGGGGCATCGCCTCCGCGATGGCTGGCGACCCATTCCCGCTGCCGATGCCTGGGAGAAGCACCGATTCGTCATCGTCGGTGGGGGCGTCGCCGGGCTCGCGGCGGCGTGGCGCCTCCACAACGCCGGCATCACCGATTTCGTACTTCTCGAACTCGAACCCGCGCCAGGCGGCACCTCGCGCGGAGGCGAATCCGCCGTCGGCCCGCACCCGTGGGGGGCCCACTACATCCCCGCGCCGCTCGCCGAAAACAAGCTGCTCATCTCGCTGCTCCAAGAACTCGGCGTCGTCGAAGGCCAGCATCCGGACGGTTCGCCGATCATCGCGGAGGAGGTGCTGTGCCGCGATCCGCAGGAACGGACGTTCTTCCGCGGCAGCTGGCACGAAGGGCTTTATCTCCACGTTGGGCAGCAACCCGAGGACGAGGCGCAACTCGCGCGCTTTAACGCCGAGATGGGCAAGTGGGCCGGCTGGCGCGACGGCAAGGGCCGCAAAGCGTTCGCCATTCCCGTGGCGGCCGGCTCCGACGATCCGGTCGTGACCGAACTCGACCGCATCCCAATGAGCGAGTGGCTGGCGAAGAACCACTTCACTTCGGATCGCTTGAAGTGGCTCGTGAACTACGCCTGCCGCGACGACTACGGCATGTCGATGGAGCAGACGAGCGCGTGGGCCGGGCTGTTCTACTTCTCGTCGCGATTGAAGGGACCGGGTTCGCAGGCACAACCGCTCATGACCTGGCCGGCCGGCAACGCCCGACTCGTGCAGCATCTGCATTCCAAGGTGAAGGACCGCGTTCGCCTCGGTTGGGCGGCCGCCGATGTGAACCCGACCGCGACCGGAGTCGAAGTGGTCGCGGTGTCGCTCGACGGCTCCCAGATTCGCGGCCTGCGTGCCGACCGCGTGATCTTCGCTGCCCCACAGTTTCTGGCTAAACATCTGATTCGCCCGTTTCGCACGAGCCCGCCGCCGCACCTCGCTGCATTCAACTACGGTGCCTGGATGGTGGCGAACCTACACCTGAAGGACCGCCCCGCGGATCGCGGCTTCCCACTCGCCTGGGACAACGTGCTCTACGAAAGCCCGTCGCTCGGGTACGTGGTGAACACGCATCAGCGCGGCCTCGATCACGGCCCGTGCGTCTTCACGTACTACTACCCGCTGACAGACACTGACCCGCGCGAAGCCCGTGCGAAGTTGCTCGGCACCGACCGCGACGGCTGGGCGGAGATCGCGCTCACCGACCTCGGCCGGGCCCACAGCGAGATCCGCACGCTCGTGGAACGCCTCGACGTGATGCGCTGGGGTCACGCGATGATCCGCCCGACGCCCGGCTTCATTTGGGGCAACGATCGCCGCCAGGCCGCGACCCCATTCCGCGGCATCCACTTCGCGGGAGCCGACCTGAGCGGCGTCCCGATCTTCGAGGAAGCGCTCTACCACGGCGTGCGTGCGGCGGAGGAGGTGATGGTGATGGGGTAGTCGCCATAATCGTGGCGAACCTCGCCTCCACGTTGTAAAATAGGAAGGGAACCAAGGAGACCTGCAATGTCGCTCACCGAAACCACCGTAGAAGGAACGCTGAACGTCGACGGTACCCTGGACCTGGATCAGAAACTCAGCCTTACTCCTGGCCGGGTCAAAGTCACGGTGCGGCAGGAAGTGCAATCGTTGTCGGAGGGAAACTTGTGGCAAGCGATGCAGGACTCTCGCAAGAAGATGGAAGTGGCCGGTTGTCACTTCATGGATGAGAAGGAAGTCCAGGACCACATCGCTTGGCTTCGCGAGAGCGATCCGATCGATGAGCTTCTCAAGGAAATGGAAGCGAAGAAGCCGTAAATCGGAGAAGTCGTGATGCTCATCTACTGCGACACTGTCATTGTGATCTACTATTACGATCATGTCGGATCATTCAATGTTCGGGCCACTACTCGCCTTGCGGCGATGGCAGCCGTCAATGACCGCATCGCCATCAGCGATCTCGTACGCCTCGAATACCGCGTGAAGCCTCTCAGGCTCAACGATGCGGTGAAATTGGCGGAATTCGATGCGTTCTCGGCTCAACCGAATGTACGGTTCATTTCCGTCTCGGGGCCAATCTTTGAACGAGCAACTTTGATCCGCGCGACATACAAGTTCAAGCTGGGCGATTCAATCCACCTCGCCGCCGCAGTGGAAGGGGGATGCGATCAATTCTTAACCAACGACGGCCGATTGTCGGCGTTTAAGGGGATTCAAGTCGAGGTGCTACCGTGAGGACGGACATGTGGCCTCCCGAGCTTGAAACTCTTGATCAACTCTGCGGTGGCGACCTGCCACTCTCGGTAATCTATGGGCTGTTTGGTGACGACGATCGATTCAGACGCGGTGTCCGGCAAATGCTAAAAAATGGTGAAGTCCGCCTTTTGACTCATCAGGGGGAGGAAATTCCTTCTTGGAACTGGACGGAAATACTATCTGCAAACTGGAGTGGCTATAAAGCAGATACCCCGCGCCTTGCATTGTGCATCCCTCGTCGCGGCTAAACTAATCGCATGCCCTCTCGTTGGCTCTTTTCACCGGTCGTCGATGTTGCCGCGTTCGGCGGCTCTGCCGCGCTGTCGCTCGTCGCGCTGGCGGTGGGCTGGCAATTCGGCTGGCTCGACGGCGAAAAAGCCGACACGCCGGACTGGACGTGGATCGCCGGCGTGCTGCTCATCGACGTCGCGCACGTTTGGTCCACGCTCTTCCGCGTCTACCTGGATCCGGAGGAGTTTCGTCGCCGGCCGGGGCTGTATTCGCTCGTGCCGGTTGTCGGGCTCGTCGTCGGCGTCGGGCTCTATTCACTCGGGCCGGTCGTCTTCTGGCGCAGTCTGGCGTACGTCGCGGTCTTCCACTTCGTGAGGCAACAGTACGGCTGGGTCATGCTCTACCGGGCGAAGTGCGGCGAACGAACCGGCTGGTGGATCGACGCCGCCACCATCTACTTGGCCACGTGCTACCCGCTCGTTTACTGGCACTCGCACTTGCCGCGGCGATTCTGGTGGTTCCTGCGCGGCGACTTCGAACGCATCCCCACGCTCACCTCGGATCTGCTCGAACCGTGCTACTGGATCATGCTCGCGGTCTACTTCTTGCGGAGTCTCTGGCGAAGGTCGCAAGGCTTTAGCAATCCGGGAAAGGATCTCGTCGTCTTCACCACGGCACTTTGCTGGTACGTCGGCATCGTGGCCATTAACTCGGACTACGCCTTCCTCGTGACCAACGTCGTGATCCACGGCATCCCGTATTTGGTGCTCGTCTACTGGTACGGTTGGATGCGCGAGAAGGCTGGCACCGGCTTCCAGTCGGTGAAGCTCGGGAGCCGCGTTCGCACGATCGGCCTCTTCATCGCGACGGTTTGGGTGCTGGCGTTCGCGGAGGAACTGCTCTGGGATCGGCTCGTCTGGCACGAACGCCCGTGGCTCTTCGGAAGTGCGTGGAACCTGCACGATTGGCAGTGGCTCTTCGTTCCGCTGCTCGCGTTGCCGCAATTCGCGCACTACGCACTCGACGGCTTCATCTGGCGGCGGCGGAAGAACCCGAGTTTCACGCTCATCTCCCGCAATTGAACCGAACGGAATTTTTCGGAACTTCGTTGGCGCATTCGCCCGCCGCGATCTGATACACTGTGTTTATGACAACTCATACGCAGCTTGCTAGCGATTCGCTTTCCGAACACTTCGATACCGAAGGGTTCATCCAGTCGATGATCTCGCACGGCTGGTACTGGAGCGATTCGAGCCCGGACTGCCTCGTGCATCCGGGCGATTGCGATCTGTCGATTCGGTACGATGCCGAGTCGGATCGCTTGACGTGCTCGCCGAAGCTGGATGCGAAGATCAACCTCGTGATCCTCACGCCGGCGGGTAAGAGCAAGAGTTTCTGGCGTCGCCCGACCTACTAATGCCCACTTCCCGCCTCCTGGCCTATCGCGATGCCCTTGGCATCGCGGGAGGATGCGTCGTGCTTCGAATCGCTTTCGCTTCCATTTTGAGTCTCGCACCGCTCGGCTGCATGAAGGATCCGGACCACCCCACGGCCCCGCCACCCGCAGCAATGGCCACGACGGGGCCGGGCCAAGTCGTGATCTTCGTGCCGACCATGGTGTGCGAGTCCTGCCCGCAGAAAGTGGCCGAGGGGTTGGCCCTTCTGCCCTGGGTCGATTCGGAATCCGTGCAACCCGACCGCAAGTTGAAGCAGGTTCGTTTCCGCGTGAAGGATCGTGCCGCCTTCGATGCCGAGGCGCTCAAAGACGCGATTTCTCGCAAGGGCTTCAAGGGCGTGCAGATTCTGGCCGGGCCCACGGAGTCGTGACGTGAGCGATCTCAACTTCGTTCGGCCGACGCCGATCACCGACAAACTCTACGAATACTCGCTGGGCATCGGGCTGCGCGAGCCCGACTCGTTCCGCGAATTGCGCGAAGAGACGAGCCATCTCACCGATGGCGAGATGCAGATCGCGCCAGAACAGGGTCCGCTCCTCGCGATGCTCGTGCAACTGCTCGGGGCCAAGAACTGCCTCGAAATCGGCACCTTCACGGGCTACTCCTCGCTCTGGGTCGCGTCCGCCCTTCCCGCCGATGGCAACCTCATTTGCTGCGATGTGAGCGAAGAGTACACCGCGCTCGCTCGCAAGTACTGGGAGAAGGCCGGCCTCGCCGAGAAGATCGACCTGCGGATGGGGCCTGCACTGCAAACGCTGGAACAACTCCAAGGCGGCGGTTGGCTCGGCCTCTTCGACTTCGCCTTCATCGACGCGGATAAGGCGGGCTACGATGCCTATTACGAAGCCTGCCTCAAGCTGCTTCGCCCCGGTGGACTCATCGCGATCGACAACACGCTCTGGGATGGCAAGGTCGCGGACCCCACGGTGAACGACCCCGACACCGCGGCCCTCCGCGCCTTGAACGCCAAGCTCCACGCCGACACTCGCATCACGCTTTGCTTCCTTCCCTTCGCGGATGGTCTCACGCTCGCGCGGAAGCGGTAAGTCGGGTAGAGGCATGGGCTGTCGCCGCGGATGCGGCGGACGATGCGATCGGGTGTGCCCCGGAGTTCATCGGGCAACAGTTTCCCACATGAGACACAACGACCATCACTGCGTTTCTGCTTTACCGTCGTCTCACAATACGGACAGGTACATGTGGTCATCGTCATCATTCCACAGCCCTCCGCCGCCCTCCGCCGCCGAAAGAATCCATGCGAGCCGAGGTCTCACGGGAAAGGCTCGCCCTTCGCATCCGTCGGAGGCTTGCCATGTCCGATAGCATTCTCGCCATCGACCTCGGCCGGTTCAAGTCCGTTGCCTGCGTTTATTCGCGCAGTCGATGGAAGGTGACCGCGAAGGTGACGCCTCGGAAAATGCTATCGTCTCAAGTCGGGAGGCCATGAGAGCGGTTCGGCCTGAGGTGCCTGATCGACACCCGCCCGTACTGCGCCGACGCCCGGCCTTCGCTTCGGCCCATTCCGGAAAAAATGCCCGCGCAAGTCTTGTCGCCCCGGAGCGGGGGGGTATAACCGTTGCGACCGGTACATCCGGCACCAACCGGAACCCGGCCCGCCTCGCCCGGCTCACAGTCCCTCGCCCGGCCACTCACCCCGCTCGCAAGTCGCTCGCCCGCCTCGCCTCGCCTCGCCTCGCCTCGCCTCGCCTCGCCCGCCTCGCCCGCCTCGCCCACCCACACCCTGAGGTGCGCCATGTCGGTCGGATTCACCCGGTTTCTCGCCGTCGTCTTCGTCGGGCTCATCGCCGCCCCCGCGTTGGCCCAGCCGGCCGTTTGACGTGAAACACGACCATCATCACCGCCCGGACACAGGAGGACACAAGATGACCAGGCAGGACCGCCGGCCCGCTCTCACCCTACTCGAACTGATCGTCGTGGTGGCGATCATCGCCGTGTTGATCGGGCTGCTGCTCCCCGCGATCCAGAAGGTGCGGGAGGCGGCGATCCGCAGCCGCAGCGCCAACAACCTCCGCCAGATCGCCCTCGCCTGCCACAACTATGCCGGCCAGCACGCCGACGACCTGCCCCGGCGGGACGAGACCGGCGAGAAGGCCTCGACCTACGGGGAGCTCCTACCATACTTGGAGGTGTTCTCCGGCCGGGGGCCGGACGGTGACCAAGTTTTCGTCCCCGTCTTCGTCAGCCCGGCCGATTTCTCCCTGGCGGGAAGCGGGCTCCCCTCGTGGCGGAACTACTGCACCTACCCGCAGAACTGGATGGTGTTTCTGCGGCCCGGTGCCCGGCCGAACCTGGGCCGGACGTTCGAGGACGGCACGGCCAACACCATCCTCTACGCCGAGGGGTACATCTGCTGCCAGGACAAGGTCCGGGTGTGGGGGTCGTCGAGCCCGTTCGGAGCAGCCCTCATCGAGGCCTCGTTCGCCGGGAACATCCAGCCGGTGACGACGGGCTCCCCACCCGAGTCCCGCGTCCGAAGCGGCGTGACGTTCCAGGTCCGGCCGAGGGTGACGGTGGGGCTCGGCGACCTCGGCGCCAACGCGTGCAACCGGAACCTGGCCCAGACCCCGCACGCGTCGGGGATGCTGGTCGCCCTGGCCGACGGGAGCGTCCGCACCCTGGCCCCGGGGATGAGAGAGACGACCTTCTGGGGTGCCGTCACGCCCGCTGGCGGAGAGGTGCTCGGCCCGGACTGGTGAGCCGCTACCGCCCCTCGGTGAACCGCCACTCGGGGACGCACGGGGGCAAGAGGTCCGCGGCGTAGGCGTCCGGGCCGAACGCGTGCCCGAGTCGGGTTGCGCACCTTCGTCCGATCGAGCAATGAGATTTGACAGCCCGTTCGCGGATCGTACGCTTCCCGCGCCAGAAATTGCACCCTTCTCCCGAACTCAACTCCGCAACGGCTCAACCGAGCGCATGGCCACTCGGGTCATGCTGGGAGGCGGCGGATCGCGAAGCGGGGTCGAGGCTTACGACCAAACGCGAAACGCGCACGACCAGCGCGGCCCGTCGCCGGCCGCGATAAAGGCCTCATTTCCAGGCAAATACGAGCTTCATGGCCGGAAGAAAAATCGCCTCGGCAAGATATTCCGGTTATGCCGGACGTGCGGGCGAGCCGATAGAGATGGAAACCGTCTTTCCGCATTCCCTGCGCGAGGTCGCGATGTCCGATTCTGCTTCCCGAGCCCGGCTCGAACTGTGCAAGCTCGACGACCGGCTCGTTCCCAGCACGGTCACTGCGACCTCGACGGTGCGGCCGCTCGACTTCGTCGGCACCGGCACGCTCACCACAACCACGCTGAACAATAGCGGGGCCGTTCCCGTCACCAGCACGGCAACCACGGCCGTCACGCTGAACGGCCTGCTCGACTACACGAGTACGACTCAAGGCGCGGCCGGGTTGGTCAGCATCTCCGGTTCGGGAACGGGCAACGAGATTCCGGTGGACCCCGCTAGTAGCGGCGGCCGCGGATCCTTCGCCCAAACCGTTCAAGGACAACTCAGCCTTACCGATAACAACGGAGTCATCACGACGCCCACGCCGATCACCGGGAACGTGAACTGGTTCACGCCCACTGGGACCGCCGGGATCGAACTCATCGGGCCGCAAGCCGCGACCGGAACGTTCGACACGTCCACCTTCCAGCTTCAAGCGGGCTGGTCCACGGCGACGCAGACGGGGAACATTCAGGTCTCGCTGGCGAGCAAGACGAACGTGCAGAGCGACCTCGCATTCGGCGACAAGATCGCGGCACTGGCCCTCGATGGCTCGGTCACTCTGGACTTCACCGCGAAGATCACGGGTAACCTGCTGCGTGCGCCGTCGCACGATGCGGCCGTGACGGGCATCACGGCGGTGTGGGAAGGCGATGGCCAGACGCTGGCTGCGGACGTGAACGTCGCCATTAACTGGAATACTGGCACGGTTGCCGTGCATGCGGAAGGGCTGACGCCGCCCGCGTGGGCCAAGTCGCTGACGGTGAAGTTGGACGCCGGCGCGGTGGTTTCGGAGAGCAACGAGACGAACAATTCTTGGACCGTGACGCTCGCGGATCTGCTTCCGCCGCCGCCCCCACCGCCCCCGGCTCCACCGCCACCCGTGGCTTCGTTCGCCATCGTGTCGATCAACGGCGAGCCGATGGTACAGTTCCGCTCGGCTTCGGGTGCAATCATCTCTCAGATGCCTGCGCTCGAGGGCTTCAAAGGCCCGGTCGCGATCAAAACGGGCGATGTGAACGGCGACGGGATTCCCGATGTCGCCATCGCACCGGGCGAAGGTGGCGGCCCGCGCGTCCGCATCGTGGACGGCAAAACCGGTAACGATCTGGCGAACTTCTTCGCTTACGATTCCGAGTTTCGCGGCGGCGTGAACATCGCGCTCGGCGACCTCAACGGCAATGGCAAACTCGAGGTGATCACCGGTGCGGGCGAAGGCGGCGGGCCGCACGTCCGCGTCTTCGACGCCCAGACCGGCGCAGCCATCAGCGAATTCTTCGCCTACGATCCCGAGGCCCGCGGTGGCGTTCACGTTGCCACCGGCGACCTGAATGGCGACGGCAAGGCCGAGATCATCACGACCCCCGGCGCGGGCGAAGGTGGCCTCCTGCTCGTTCTCAACGGCATCACCGGGGCCGAACTGTTCAGCACGCCGGTACTCGGGTCGCAATCGACGGGCGGCGCGGCCGTGACGGCATCCGTCGATCCGATCACCCACGCGATCGTGGTCGTCTCGATCCCGGACGACGGCAGCCCCTTGCTCCGATTCCGCAGTCAACTGGCCGCGGGAGACCCGCTGCTCGTCGCTGTGCCGAACACACCGATTCTGCTCGACCCCGCGTTGAGCGTGTAACAATCGATGCGAAGTGAGCGACCGGGGAGGACACGATTGATCTTGGGCGAACCGGCGACGTCAGTCGCCGGGTGCATCGAAAATCCGGCGACTGACGTCGCCGGGTGCATCGAAAAGGCAGTAAGCGTCATCCGGTCGACTGGCCTGAATTGCAAACTAAGCCTTACAAAACGTAAAGCCCCTCGCCTCGGCCCGGCATTCCGCGGCCTTTCTCCTTGACCTCGTTGCCCGTTACTCCGTATCGTCCAAATACCCCCTTGCGTCGCCCGCCGGACCCGTCCCCATGCAACTGATTGCGCCCGACGTTCTTGCCGAGGCTCGCGGCCTGAGTACGGCCATGCTGGGGACGCTCTGCGCCCTGGGCGTCGCCCTCTGGCTCTTCGGCTGGCGCTGGCATCGTTTTTGGGTCGTGGCCGGGATCACGCTCGCGGCCGGGTTGATCGGCTTGAACGCGGCCCGGCCCGCTGGCGTGCAGGTGATCGCCGTGGGAATCTTGCTCGCGGTCGCGGCCGGCATGATGGCCTTGGAACTGGCGAAGGTCGTGGCCTTCGTGGCCGGCGGGATTGGGGCTTGGCTTGCCGTGCAGTGGGTGCTGCCCCAGGCTCAGGAACTGTGGGCCGTCTTCCTCTCGGGCGGTTTGCTCGGCCTCATGCTCTACCGCGTCTGGACGATGCTGCTCACGAGTTTGATGGGCACTCTCCTCGCGGTTCATGCGGCACTGGCTTTACTGGAACCGGTCTTGAGCTTCGATGCTGTGGCGTGGGCCGGTGGGAACATGGCGGCCCTCAACGGTGTGGCCGTGGGCCTCGTGATTCTGGGCATCCTGCTTCAAGTGGTCGCCGCGCCTGAAGGGATCGAGACGGGCCATTCAAAGGAAGCCGAACCGAGGCTTCACGAAGTGGAAGACGATCACCACGAGCCCGCGACTTCGACGCCGCACGGCCCTTGGTGGAAGAAACTTCTCTCGGTTCGCAAGGCCGCGTAACTGAACTCACCAATGGGCCGGAAGCTTTTCGCTCTTCTACCAAGGCTCGTAGGGTGGGCCGGACCGCGACTTGCGAATGAAGTCGCGGGAGGCCCACGGGCAGAGTATCCGCCGATGCCGTGGGCCTCACTCGGCAAGGCTAAAGCCTTGCCTCGCTCCGGCCCACCCTACGCACCCCTGGATGGGGAACGAGGTAACGGAAGAACTGCCGCTCGCCTAACTGAACTCACCAATGGGCCGGCAGTTTCTCGCTCTTCAGCCACGCGGTGAACCAGAGGTCGAGCGTGAGTTGCGCCCCGGCCCGGCATCGCGCGAGGATGAACGCTCGGCTTTCGTCCGTCGGCTTCTCCAAGGCACCAGCAAGGTCCAGTTCGTAGCACTTCTCGATGTGCCCGTGCGATTCGACCAGGAACTTGTTCACGTGTTCCCAGACGTTGTCGATGGCCTTCGCCTCCAGCCCGCGACAAATCTCCTCCGGCGTGATCTTGTTCTTCTCCGGGAACGCGTCGACCTTGGCGTGAATGCCTTTCTGCTTCACGGTGCCGTCCGGCTGAATGCGACCGTCGTAGTCGCGGGTCGTGTGCAGCGGCATGGCGGCGTCGCCGGTGTAGTGGGCCAGCGTGCCGCCGTACACCAGGCACTTCATCGGGATCGCTTCGTTGGTCGGGCTCTTGCGGTAATCGTAGAAGGCGAGCATGAGCCGCTCGGTGTTCTCGACGATGGCGTAGGGCAGCAGCCCGATCTTGTTCGGCTCCTTCTTGAGGTCGCCGTAGATCATCTTCATGGCGTCGAAGCGGTTCGTGGCCGGGAGCGTTTTGCCGTCGAGGTCTTCCGCATCGAGAAAGTGGTGGCCTTCTTCGGAGCGGCGGAGGAAGTTCGCCGCGCGGTTCTTCCAGCGGTCGGGATCGACGGCGAAGTGTGCGAGGTGCTTGCCGCCGCGACGGTAGAAGGCGGGAACCTCGTCGGGCAGCCGGGCCGCGGCCGCCTCGGCAATGGATTCGTGCCCGCCGCCCCACCAGGCCTGCGCCAGTCCGGCAATGAGAGCCGTGAGAAGGAGAGCGAGCGGAATCGCGTAGCGCTTCATGGTGAACTCCAGAAAGTTGACTTACCGGCAGTTATAGCCCAGCTTGCCCAGTCGAGTGTGTAAACCGCGTGAAGGGGGTGATTGCGGCAAGCTCGGGATGTCGATAAAGGAGAGGAACCAGGATGGTTCGCACAATCGTGTCTGGGTGGCACCGGCTTCCAGCCGGTGTTCTCGTGAACGCACCGGCTAGAAGCCGGTGCCACCCGAACGTGTCTGGGTGGCACCGGCTTCCAGCCGGTGCTCTCGTGAACGCACCGGCTAGAAGCCGGTGCCACCCGAACAGAGGATCGACGATGCCAGGGAGGGCGTGGGCGTTGGTGCTGGTCGCGCTCGGTTCGGCCGCTTGGGCTGGGCCGCTGGCCGCTCAGCCGGGTGGCACAGGCATTCCTGCCTGTGCTGGAGAAACACAGGCAGGAATGCCTGTGCCACCCGGAGTGAGCTTTCCGTTGCCGCCATCGGGTGGCCCGCTCGAATCGCTGCCTCCGGCCGCGCCCACCGAACGCCGTTCCGCGCCGCTCGATCATCCGCCATCGATTCTCGAAGCACCGATCGCGGCACAGGGCCAAACGGTGCGGCCCAACGTCGAGCCCTTCCCGCCATCGCCCAGTGCTACGTTCTCGATCCCCGCGACGTTCAACGATGCTCCCGCCCGCACTCCCCGAGTCGCGGGGCTCGGCGTTCCCGTGGCGGTCGGTGCCGTTTCGATGACGCCAGGCCTCCCCGTTTCCTCGGCCATCGTCGACTCGCGAGTGCGCCAGATTGCCGCGTCCACGCCGCCCGCCACCGATGCCGTCAATGATTTTCTGACTCGCCGGACGACCACGAAGGCCGACGGCAAGCGCGACGAATACCGCTCCAGGTCCGGATGGAAGCTCGGCGAGAACCTCGAAGGCGTCTTCGGCGAGCGCGGCGAGATGTTCAAAAGCGATCATGCCTTCGACGGGTTCATCTCGCCGGTCACGAATCCGTTCTTGTTCGAAGACCCGCGTTCGCTCACCGAAGCGCGGCCGATCTTCATCTATCAGAAGATGCCGAACGGCCAACTCGACTTCCGCGGCGGCAACATCTCGTTCTTCGGCGTGCAGGGCCGCGTCGCCTTCACCGATCGGCTCTCGTTCGTCTTCAACAAGCTCGGCGGAATCTGGGTGAACCCCGGCAGCGATTCCACCATCAAGAGCCAGTCCGGGTTTGCCGAACTCTGGTTCGGGCCCAAGTACACGTTCATCCGCAATGAAGAAACGGGTAGCTTGGTCGCGGGCGGCTTGCAGTTCCAGGTGCCCGTCGGCTCAACTAACGCCTACCAGAGCAACGGCACCCTCTCGCTGGTGCCGTACGTCTCTGCCGCCCAGAATCTGTTCCGCGACTTCTCGGCCGGCGGCTTCAACGTGATGGGTAGCACCGGCTACTCGTTCAGCACCACCAAGGCCCGCAGCGATTACTACTACCTCAGCGGCCACATCGACTGGGACGTACTCAACTGCCACCGCTTCTACCCGCTCTTCGAAATGAACTACTTCTTGATGACCAAGAGCGGCAACACGACGAACATCGGGGTGGAGGGCCGAGACCTAATCAACTTCGGCGGGCAGGCGGGAGGCAAGGGCATGCTCACGGGTGCCTTCGGTGCCCGCTTCAAGATCAGCGAGAACTCCCAGATCGGCGGCGCGTTCGAGATTCCCTTCGCCGGCCCGAAGGACCTGTTCCAGTATCGCTTCATGCTGGACTTCATTTTGCGATATTGAGGACGAGGCACCCCCCGACTTCGTCCGATTCTCCGGGTGTACCTCATTGGATGAAGAAAGCCCACCCAAAGCTTTGGGTGGGCTTGAGTGTGTTTTGAAAAAGAAGTGGGGCACGGGATTCGGCCGGGGACTCGCATACCCGGCTATTCCCGTGCCCGTTTTGGGTGGGGATCTGATCTTTGCATCAGATCTGTTTCTCGAAGTCCGGGACTCGCATACCGGGCTTCCCTTCACATTAAAGCACCCGCTGTGCCAATCGCGATCGGATGCTTGCACATCTGGGGAACAACCGCACTAACTCTCTGCTAGAAGGTCACTTGAAGCAAGATGAAGAATTGAGGTGAGCGAGCGGACGGTATCGACGAATAGTTCAGTCGGAGGAAGCCGTACTGTTTCAGTACAGCCCCTGTTCGATTCTGCAATACGCCGCTTGTGGGTACCGGTTCGTTCGAGCGCTCACAGATTTCGTCGAAAACGCCATGTAATCAGGGCCAAAACGGGTCAGGTTGCCAAAGTCCGTGTGATGGGAAGTGGCAATGTGGCAGCCTGACTCTGGGAAGGGTCACTTCTTCCCGAAGCAGTAGAGGTTCTTTTCGCCGCGGATGAAGAGCCGGCCATCGGCGAGCGCCGGAGATGCGAACACCGACTCGCCGAGTTTCGTCTGGCGAATCAGTTCGAACTTCTTGTCCGCCTTCAGCACGAAGCACTCGCCGCTCTCGGTGATCACGAGCATCTCGTCGCCGGCCAGAAGCGGCGAGGCCGTCACGTCCTTGCCCGAGAGTCGCCCCTCTTCCCAAAGCATCTTGCCCGTCTTGGCCTCGGCACAACACGGGACGCCGTTGTCCGCGATCCAGTAGAGTAGCTCGCCCTTCGCGATCATGCACGGCACGTAGGGTGTCGGGCCTTTCTTCACTTCCCAAATTTTGACCGGCTGCTTGCTGTCGACGTCGATGGCGATGGTGTAGCGATCGCCGCCGCCGTCGCCGCAGTAGCAAACGATGACGCCATTCGCGTACACGGGCGAACCGACGACTCGGAGTGGCATCTTGCCGGCGGGCCACTCGATGGGGTGCGACCAGAGCACTTTGCCGGTGGCCGGTTCGTAGCTGGTGATGGCGGTGGTGGTGCCGAGTACGAGTTCGGTGGGTTTGCCGGCGCGTTCGAGCAAGAATGGCGTCGAGTAGCTGGAGCGGTGCGGCTTGCGAACGACGCCCCACTTCTTGTCGCCGGTCTTGGCGTCGAAGGCGTAGAGCATGGCCTTGCCGCCCTTATCGCCGTCTTCGTCCACGTTCACGTAGACGAGGCCGTTGTAAACGGCGGGCGAGTGGCCGGGGCCGTGCTGGCTCACGAAGCCACCGAGGGGTTGCTGCCAGAGTTCCTTGCCGGTGAAATCGTAGGTGTGCAGGCCGAGCGTTTCGCCGTCCCACGATACGCAATAAACGCGTTCGCCATCGCTGGCCGGAGTTCCCGAGGCAAGGCTGTTCTTGCCGTGGGTGTGAGCTGTCTTGCCGAGAAGTTCCTTCGTCCAAAGCGTTTTGCCGTTGGAAGCATCGAGGCAAATGAGCAGGCGCTTGGACTCGGTAGCCGACTGCACGAAGACTTTGCCACCCACCACGATGGGCGACGAGACGCCTTTGCCGGGAACTGCGACCTTCCAAAGCGCTGCGGTCGCATCGATTTCAGGAAGTGGCCCTTCGGCGATGCCCGTGCCGTTCGGCCCCCGGAATCGCGGCCAATCCGCTCCCGTAAGCGACAGCGCGAACGCAAGCGAAAGAATGACCGACAAGGCGAAGCGGTGCATCGGCAGCATCCCGGCGAAGGTGAGTGAGGCAGGCTACTCCCGCGATTATCGCACAGCCCGAGCCGGATGCAAGAACTGCCTCCCAAATGAAGTCGAGACGGAGCGAGGCGTTCCCCTACCGCTCAGGCTCGACGAGAATTACAACCATGCCTTCCCTTCTTTGCTTCTACTCACTTCATTTTATGCATTCCCGCAGCGTCCGAACAAGAAATTGTGCTGTCACAGCCCGGCCAAGGAAGTGGTCGCGTCGCCGAACTTCGAGCCCGATACGCCCATTCGGTTCATCAGGCCAACGTAGAGGCTGCAGAGACGGCGCTCCTCGTCGGGTTTGTCCAGATAGTTGAGCACGCGGCCGGTGGTGAGCGACCCGCCGAGCCCGCCGACGAGCAGCACCGGCAACTTCTTGGAATCGTGCTGGCTCCCGGACCACATGTTCGAGACGAACATCAGGCACGAGTTGTCCAGCACGGTCGAGTCGCCTTCCTTCATCGCGGCGAGTTTGGTCGCCAGATACGCGAGGTGGCCGACGTAGAACCGCGTGACCCGTTCGTAGGCGTCCGAGTTGTCTTCGTGCGACGTAGGGTGATGGGCCTGGCGCACGTCGAGGAACGGGTAGAAGAGGCCGGAGAGATCGCGGCACATCAAGAGCGTGGCGACGCGCGTCTTGTCCGTTTGGAAGCCGAGGGCGATGATGTCGGTCATGAGCCGCATGTGCTCGCGAATGTCTTCGGGCAGGCCCTTCTCCAGTTTTGGAGTTTGGATTTTGGACTTCGGATCGGATTCGATTCGGACCTTGGAGATGCGCTTCTCCACTTCGCGCACGCTCGTCAGGTACTCTTCCAACTTGGCCTTGTCGGTGGAGCTGACCTTCGTGTTGAGTGCGGTTGCCTGGTCCTTCACGCGGTCGAGGATGCTCGCGGTGCGGCGGCTCCCCTGGCTGTCGAAGAGGCTATCGAACGCCAGCGACGGATAGACTTCCATCGGCACCGGCGAGTTCGGATCCTGCCAGGAGATGTGCGAACTGTAAGCCATCGAGAAGTTGGATTCGTGGTAGCCGGTGATGGGCTGTTCGCAGCCGAGGACGAGGCTGGGCTGGGCGACGTCGTCCGCGGAGTGGGCGGCGAGCACTTGATCCATGCTGATGCTGCCGCGCAGGACGGCTCCCTTTTGCAGGGCGGCACCGGAGAGAATGTTCCCAGTCTGGCCCGGATGGATGCCGACGCCGGTGGCGTTTTTGTTGAAGAGGCCGCTGATCACGTTCAGTTTCGAGCGGAACGGCGCGAGCGGTTCGAGGCTCTTGGAGAGTTCCATGTCGGCACCGCTGCCCTTGGCCCACCAGTTCTTGGGGCTGATGCCGTTGCCCATGAACAGGGCGGCGAACCGCTTCGGTTTGGCGACCGCCTCGGGTGCGGCCAGAGCTTCGAGCCACGGCAAGGCAACCGTGACACCAGCAGCTCGGAGTAGAGTTCGGCGAGTGGGAAGCAGAGGCATGGAATTAAGCTGCTTTCTGGAGTTCGGCATCGAAGGCAGTGGGCTCGGCAATGCCGAACTGATCCAGAAGAGTTCGTACTCCAATCAGATGGTGCTGATACACTCGATTCCGCGAGGGAAAAGCAGGAAGCGAGACGATCAAACCGCGTTCGGGGTGCTCGTAAACGTTGGTGGGTGGATCGTCTTTCAGAAGGCGTCGGGTCAATCCGAGCAACGCGAGCGCCTTGTTGAGTTGCCCGTAAGTCACATCGGTTCGCTTCATCATCACTCACCTCCAAAAATAGCCGGCAATTGCGCGACTCGCTTCAGTTCGCGCATCCGAGCGATCGCTTCGCAGTTCACGGCTTGTCCATTCGGTACGAGAACCCGTATCGTCCTGTTGCCTTGCTTAGGCTTCCGAGCCGGGTTTTCTCGGAAGTACTCCTGAATGGGTAACCAGTAGGATCGCTTCTTGCCAACATCGAATAGTATCAGGATGACAGGCAACTTCTCCCATGTCCAGAGATTGTAATCGCGGATGTCGAGATCGTAGACGTAATGCCGACCGTTCCTCCTCAAAGACTCGGCAGCCTTGATTTGGATGAACAGCAAACCGGGTTCGACATAACCCTGCTCATCGAACGTGGAAAGGATCAAATCGTAGCCGTAATCGCGGTCCACTCGCTGCGCGGTGTGGCCCTCGGCCAAAATGAAACCTTCCACGTGATGCACGCTCAAGTCGGCAATCACGTGCTGTCGCGTTCGCTGCTTTCGAAGGCCGGTTCGACTCACGATCAGATCTTCCCTTCCAGTCCCAGTTGGTGGAAGTAGTGGCTCACCTTGTCCTGGTTCTCCAGCAGCCAGTCGATGGTCGGTTCGTTCCGCATCGCCTTCCGGATCACCTTGGCGGTCGCCTCCCGGTTCACGTTGAAGAGTGCCGCGTGGTCGATCTCGCCTTCGGGCACGGCCAAAATCGACGGATCGAGCCAGACGGAATAGACGATGCCGAGGTCGTTGGCTTTCTCCCTGGGAATATCGCCGGCGCGCACGGCGTCGAGCACGCCGTGGGCGATGCCGGCTTGCACCGTGCCCATCAAGATGGCCGTGTAGCGTGCGTCCTTCACCGTGACCTTGGAAACCATGAGCGTCGCGGGGCGAACCTGCACGTCGCTATTGAGAATGGCCCAGACGCGGGTGTGCCCTTTCACTTGGTCGCCGATGAGCTTGGCGAGTGCGTAGCCGACGGGGCCGTCGAGTTCGCCGATCACCACTTCAGGCTCGGCACAGAGGTAATCCTTGTCCCCCTCGACGAGGGCTTCTCCGGTCCGCATCACGATTCGTTCGGCCATGGTCTTCCTTTTCGAGTTGAGAATAGTTGAGGCGCGAGTCGTCGGAGCGCATCTCGGACTTGGGGCTCTTTCCCTTCGCGAGTGAGGCGACGGCGGCGAACAGAACGACAGCCACCAAGATGAGGATGATAAGCCGTGCGATTTTCCACGCGCTCCACGGCCGCTCGCCGGAGAGCTTGCCGGTGCGGCCGTTCACGAGGATCTGATAGAGCTTGTCTTGATAGCGGTAATTCGCGACCCACACGGGCAGGAGCAGGTGCTTGAACGTGATGCCGAGGTACTGCGTTTGTTTGTTGGAAACGCGCTGGTGGTCGCCGCCGATGTCGCGGTGGATGAGCCGCACGATCTCGGGTTCCATCCTCTGTTTGGCTTCGCCGAAGCCATCTTGCAGGCCGATGCCGTAGCGTTCGGTTTTGAAGCCACTCAGGAAGTCCGCGTTGAACGGTTCGAGTTTGTCGAGGTCCCAAGGCGCGAGGCTGGAGACGAGTTTCTCGGGCACGCTCTTGGTGGCACACACGAGCACGTCGTCGAAGAAGTGCTCCACGCGCCCGGACACGTTGCTCCATCGGGTGCGGGTCACGGTGCGAGTCTTGGACACCGAATTGCCCTGGGCGTCGGTTTCGGTGTAGCTCTCGGTGTCTTGGTAGTCGTCGCCGCGTTCGCCGCGGTAGCGGGTGTTGGTCATGGCGTCGTAAGTCCAGTAGGGGACGTAGACGCCGGCGAGTTGGCCGAGGTTGGCAGCTTGCTTCAGTTCGCTTGGCGCGAACCACAGGCTGCCAATCCACTGCTCGAAGACTTCGCGAGCGCGGCGGAAATCGTGCTTGAACGGTACCAGCGATTCCGGTGGAATCATGCTCGCGGCGGACTCGGGTTTGTTCTCGAGATGCGTGGAACAGAAGGGACACTTCTCGGTCACGACCTTGTCGTCGAGCAGCACCATCGCGCCGCAGCCGGAGCAGCGTACTTGTGAGGCGTGGCCTGCGATCGGTGCGCCATTGTCCGTTTCGAGCTTGGCCAGATACTCCTCGAAGTCGCGCTCGACGATCGCGGCCTCGGCTTCATCCGCGGGCTCGGCGATGATCGTGGCGTGCCCGCAATAGGGACACTTCAACGAGCGCGAAACGGGATCGAACTCGATCTTGGCCCCGCACTTCTCGCAGGGGAAGAGCTTACCTTTTGGCGGTGCTTCGGGCATGGAGGGATTGTTGTGAGTGTGAAAAAACCCACCCGTGGCAACGGGTGGGCTTGGAAATCTCGACTCCCCAACTCAACCCGGCAGCGGAGGAGGAACGTTCGCGAACAGCGATTGCAGTTCGGGCACGGTGTCGGCCGCGACCCAACTCGCCATCCCCTGACGCCAGACAAGCGTGCTGCGGCTGATCTTGCCGGCCAAGCCGGACACGTCGAACGGGCCGGCCTGAGCCCCGTTGATCGCGACGAAGAACTGCGCCGCGCTCGGCAGCGGCGGTGGCCCGCCCGCACCCGGACTCTGAGTGTTGCTCGGAATCACCTGACCCGGAGCGGCCGCGGCACCCGCAAACGCTCCGGCCATCTGGCCGCCCACGGCGTAACCCGCGCCGATCCCGGCCCCGATGCCGGCGATGCCGCCGGTGTTCTGAGCCGCGTCGCGAATCGCTTCCGCCGACTGGAACTTCGCATATTGGTCCAGGTTCCCGAGCAGGCCCATCTGGCTCCGCTTGTCCAGCGCCGCTTCGACCTCCGGCGGCAGCGAAATGTTCTCCACGTAAAACTGCGTCAGGCTGATGCCCATCTTCGCCAGTTCCGGCGCGATGCGCTCCAGGGCTAGCTTGCTCACCCGCTCGTAGTTCCCCGCGAGGTCGAGGATTGGAATCTTCGCCGTGCCAATCACGTCGATGAAGCGCGACACGATCGTGTTGCGGAACTGAGCTGAGATTTCATACGCCTCGAAAGACGGGTCCGTCGCGACGAGTTCCTTGAGGAATGTGCCGGGGTCCGTCACCTTGAAGACGTAGGTGCCGAAGGCGCGAATGCGAACCGGGCCGAATTCCGGATCGCGCATCATGATGGGGTTCTGGGTACCCCACTTCTGATCCGTCCATTGCCGGGTCGAGATGAAGTAGACTTCGCACTTGAAGGGCGACTCGAAGCCGTACTTCCAGCCGATGAGCGTGGAAAGGATCGGCATGTTCTTGGTGTCGAGGGTGTACATCCCCGGCCCCTTCACGTCCGCGAGTTGCCCCTCGCGGACGAACACGGCGGCCTGCCCCTCGCGGACGATGAGCTTCGCCCCGTTCTTGATTTCGTTCTTGTGCCGGGTGAACCGGAAGGAGAGAATCTCGTTGGAGCTCGGCTCGGTCCATTCGATGATGTCGATGAACTGACCGCCAACCCAGTCGCGCAGTCCCATGGCGTAGCCTCCGAAGTGGTGGTTCGTTGCGCTATTGTGGCAGACCGACAGGCATTCCGGCAACTGAAATAGCCGCACGAGAAGGGATTCGTTGCCGGAAGCCGAGGATTTTGGGGAAAGGCGCGTTACTGCCGCGATGACTGAACTCCGACCGCAGCCACACGCAATGGGTAAACGTGATAAGTGTACGGTGCCGTTTGCTCCACTACCACTCGATCACCCGGTGATAGTCGATGCAGTCGGATGAATTCGCCGACCCAGGCACGTCGGCGGAAGATGCCCACGGTTCGGACAATGTCCGTATCCACGGTGTCACCGCCCCAAACGATTCGTACGGGCCGGGCTGCCTCGGCCTCGGTCGGACCGCCGAACACATCATCGGGGAACAACTCGCGGAGCGTCGTGAGCGTAAGGTAGTCGTTATTCACCCCGCCCGCTGTAATCTCAGTTACACCCCACATGGCGTGAATCCTTGGAAGAAGTGCGGTTCGTGAAAATAACACTATATGAAATCACTTCACACTTCGTTTCGAGAGTTCCAAATCGATGCAAGTAGCGCGAACCAATTCGAACGAGCCAAGTCTGCGAGTCCGGGATTCGAGCGTCCAACTTGTCGCACGCTTCCAATTCATTGTCGTCGATCTCGAACGCACCGCTCTCGATATCGAGGGCGACGAACCTTCCTTCGTCTTCAGGCTTGAGATGCGGAAGAACATCGTTCTCGTAAATTGCATCGCCACGCCTGGCGAACTCATCCTTGCCGTATCGGCGTCTCGTAATCGCCATGGGCACCTCCATCTCGATTGGGTATGCAAACTGCCGCTACTCACCCCTTCAACTTCCCGACGAAACCTCAATCACCTTAAAGCACTCCTGGGGAAATCCTAACCGCTCTCGACTCGGCACTCAACTCCTGAAACAACGAAAAAGCGGCCGGGTGAAAACCCGGCCGCCTTGAGAAGTGTGGACGATTACTGCCGCGGGAAGCCATAACCCGCGGGCGGGGCTGGCACACCCGCGGGAGGCGGGCCGCCCGGCATCGGGCCGTATCCGCCAGCCGGGGCCGGGAAGTACGGGTTCGCCGGGAAGTTGCCGCCCACTGGAGGCCCGTAGAACGGTGCGTTCACCGGAGCCGGGGTCTGGAAGTGGGCATCGTACGGCCAGTAGAGGTACCAGGGTGCGGCCTGGAACGTCGGCAGAGCCGGCTTGTTGTTATGGCTGCGGAACGCGAACGACGACAGCGTCGGGTAGCGCGGCGTGTTGCCGAACGAGCTGCTGTGCATGGTCGGGTGCTGAGCCGCCGCGTTGCTGGCGTCGAACGCCGTGATCGCGAGTGCCGCTGCTGCGGCGAACAGAATTTTGTTCAACGAAATCATCTCGGTGATCCTCCCTGTGTAACGGGGCCTGGGTGGCCTCGGCGCACCTCCCTGTGAGCGCACCGAGCTTCTTCGCAGTTCGAGTTCGAAGCTCCAATTTCAAACTTCGGTTGTCGTGGTCACCGGCCGGTGTAGCCGACGGTGATGAGAGTGGGTCCATCGGCGTAGTACGCATGGGAAGCGGCAGCGGTGCCGATCCCGGTGTATCGTTCGAGTGCGTTGCCGGAGTTCACGACCTGCTCGGCAGCTTGGCCGCAGGAGTTGCAACCGCTGCTACCGTGGCTGCGGTGTCGGATGCCGCCACCGTTGTGGAACGGATGCGGGAAGCCGCCGCCGAAGGTGTGTTGGTTCGGCCCGTGAATCCAGCCGTAGGCACCCTGCCCGCCGGCACCGTGATGGCCGTTCGCTTCGGGGATCGGTCCGGTGTACTGGAGGTAGGAGTTCCAATCTCCATACGGTTCGAAGGGCGGGTAGCCGTAGTACGGGCCGTAGTTGTAGAGCGGCCCGTGCTGGTGGATGCCGGGGAACAGGCGGAGGGCGTAACCGCGGCACCCCATGCCGAAGGTGCCGGGGCCATCGTTGGCGGCGGCTACGCCGACCAAACCGAACGCGGCCAGTGCGGTCGCCAGTGCGATGCGTCTCATCGGCGCGGATCCTTGCGGTGTGACGCCCGGACCGGAGCCGAGCCCCGGCTCCATCCTCGATCCAGGCACGCAAGACTTCCCCCCGAACGAGCAGCACGCTAGGGGAATTTCGCGAAGTGGTGCGAAGTGGCCGTCGCGGAGCGTGTTACAACGCGATTGCCCGGCGACGTGGGTAAAACCGGCACGCGCGACGCCACGCGAACAGTTGCAACAACCCGAAGGGCTACCGCTTGTCGAGCCGGTACGACTTCACGACGTGTGAAAGAGTGCGACATGTGAATTGGTTTCCTACTCGGCTCTGTTTGGCAAGTGTAAAATCCGTGAACGCTCGTTCACCACGAAGGCACAAAGTTCACACAGAGTGCCACAAAGAGAAGCAAGTTTCATCACGATCCTTTGTGTTTCTTCGTGTGATCTTCGTGCCTTTGTGGTGAAATGTGCGAGAGGCGAGAGGGCCTTTCCCACGTTTGCGGTTCTAAAACAGAGCCTAAGGCGAGGTACTCCCAATTGTGGACTCTCCCCCGAATTCCGGCTATCCTCATTTCTGAAGTTGCTCCCAACCCGCAAGGAACTCTCCCATGACTCAGCGCGTCACGCGTCGCCGCGTGCTTCAAACCTCGGCCGCTTCGCTCGGCTACTTCCTCACGGCCCCGGCGCTCTCCGCGGCCCGAACGCTCGGTGCGAACGAGAAACTCCGCGTCGCTGGCATCGGCGTCGGCGGCAAGGGCGGAAGCGACATCGAACAGGCCGGAAACCTCATGCAAGTCGTCGCCCTCTGCGACGTGGACGAACAGCGCTCCGGCGGCGCGGCGGACAAGTTCCGCGATGCCAAACGCTTCTTCGACTACCGCAAGATGCTGGATCAAATGGGCAAGCAGATCGACGCCGTCACGGTCTCGACCGCAGATCATTCGCACGCCCCGGCCGCGGTACTCGCCATGCGCGCCGGCAAGCACGTCTACTGTCAGAAGCCGTTGACTCACACCGTGGCCGAGGCGCGGCTGCTTCGCGAAACCGCCGCGAAGTTCGGCGTCTGCACGCAGATGGGCAACCAGGGCTCGGCTCACAACGGCCTGCGCCGCGCCGTCGAACTCGTTCAATCGGGCATCCTCGGACCGATCAAGGAAGCCCACGTCTGGACGAATCGGCCCTGGGTTTATTGGAAGCAGGCACCGGATTACATCACTCGGCCGAAGAGCACGCCGCCGGTGCCGCAGAACCTGCACTGGGACGAATGGCTCGGGCCAGCCCCGGAGCGCCCGTACGCCGTGCAGCCGGACAAGAAGCCCGCCTACCACCCCCACGACTGGCGCGGCTGGTGGGATTTCGGAACCGGAGCCCTGGGCGACATGGCCTGCCACACCACGAACATGGCGTTCCGCGCCTTGAAGCTCGACGCGCCGATTGCCGTGTCCGCCATTTCCGGCGAGATCAACCCCGAGACCTACCCAGCGTGGGCCCGCATCGACTACTTCTACGCGGCCCGCGGCGAACTGCCGCCCGTCACGCTGCACTGGTACGAAGGGAAGAAGGACGGCGAACTGGTGCTGCCGCCGCAGGAGTTGCTCGCGAAGTTGCTCAAGAAGGGGGAGAAACTCTCCGCCAGCGGTTCGATCCTCGTCGGCGAGAAGGGCACGCTCTTCAGCCCCAACGATTACGGAGCGCAGTTCCGCTTCACCCCCGAGAAGGACTTCGAAGGCATCCAGACGACGACGCCGGAGAAGTTGCCCGCCGGCGTGGCAACCGACAAAGGAGTGGACCAGCAGCAGAAGAAGGAGTGGGTCGAGGCGATCAAGGCCAACAAGCCCGCGATGGCCTACTCGAACTTCGACTTCGCCGGTCGGCTCACGGAGGCCATGCTGCTGGGGAACATCGCGGTGCGGTTCTCCGGTGAGAAACTCGAGTGGAACGCGGCGAAGTTGCAGTTCGCCAATTCCCAAAAAGCGACCGCGCTCGTGAGCAAGGAGTACCGCAAGGGCTGGGACGTGGCGACCATCGGCTGAGACCTCGAACGATCCGGAAGCCGAGGCTTTCGGATCGTTCCACCTCTGACACGTTCAGCGGCGGAGGTTCTGAGGCATCGCCGACCGATACGGGAGCGGTGCGCGGTGGGTCATTCGGGGAGCGAAGCAACCTCACCCCCTCGACTCGTAGCGAGAGAAGGGATGATCGACTCCGCTGAGTACGGGAGAAAGCGGACGGACCCGTCGGCGAACAAGAAATTGGCTCCTCCCCGGTGCAGGCTCCACAGGTGGTTGCGGTCACACGGGTTGTCGAGTCGCCCAGGCCCGAACAGAGGGCTGGCCGCCGAACAACGCCCCCCCCCAGTCAGCCACGGGGCACCGTAGATCATCACTCCGTCCGGGCCAGTGTTCACTTCGACGCGGAGGGCGGTATACCAGATCCCAGCTTGGAAGGTCGCCGGGGGTGGCCGCTCCCCGACCATGATCGTTTGGCTCGTCCCGTCGCTGACATCGGTGAACCGAATGCCGGGCAACTCGGAGAACACGCCCGGTGCCGCGCGGATGGTTCGTCCGTTCGCGGAGACCTCGACAGCCGGGCCAATGAACGATCCGCCGATCCCGATGTAGGAGGTGAACGCGGCCGTCTTGCCGCTCGGCGTCTGGGCAGGCGCTTGGAGCCGGTTGTCGGCCCCGCAGACGTACACCTTCACCGGCGTGGCGTACCCAACGTGCGGCGGGTTGCGGGTCGCGTCCGACTCGGTAGCACAGGCACGCACCGAAGCCGACCAGAGTTCCCCCTGCTCGACTTGAGGCAGGATGTGAGCCATCCAGGTCAGGAGGACATCGGGTGAGCGGCTGGTGATTGTTCTAAGGTCGCCGGGTCCCGCCGGTGGGACGCGACCATGGGCCGATTCAAAGTTGTGCAGCGCCGTCCCGATTTGCTTCATATTGTTCTGGCACGCGGTCCGGTACGCCGCCCCACGGACGGACTGCACCGCCGGGAGGAGCAACCCGACCAACACTCCGATTAACCCGATTACGACGAGAACCTCGATCAAGGTCATGCCGCCATGCTGTCTGACGCTGGTCATGGCGCACCTGTTGGTTCGCACAGGAGAGTGATTTCCACCGGGACTTCGACATCCGTCGTAGCCGCGATCAACCGGACGGCGCGCCGGCCACCGCGGCCGCCTGACGTCGGCGGACAAGCACGAGCGTCCCCGCGACGCACAAGACCGTCACGAAGAGCGGCAGAATCCACCACCCCCACCGCCGCGGCTCCTCCTTGGTCTCCGTCGGCGGTGTATCGTCTTCCGCCCGGGGATCGACCGGGATTGTCACGCCGGTCGCCATCTCTCTCTTCGGCCCAATTGGTAGACCGTTCTCATTCACTTGGTATTCTTTGCGCTCAATCCGATCGGTCAGGTAGATTCCGTTCCGGTACTTGAGATCGAACGTGGAGTCGGGGATCGGCTGGTTGACGACCACGTTGCGGAACGTCACCGTGTCGTCCGGCTGGGCCTTCCCTGCCTTCCACCGTTTGATGACGAGTTGCTCGGGGAAGTAGACCCCCGGCGCGGCTTCCTTGAATCGGACGACTTCCGAACCGCTGGTGTACCCATCGGGCGAAGTGCTCTCGGACCGCGTTTTGCGGACCATGTAGTTCGCCGCCGGGTCCAGGTGTGTCGTGCAGGTGAAGCCCGGCAGTCGGAATTCGACGGCGACGGTGGTGACCCCGTCCTCGGTCACCCGACGGATCGACTTGAACTCCTTCTCGTGGTTCGCGGCGAACTGGTCGAACGTCGCGCTGCCGCCCTTGCCGCCGTCGGAAAACGCACAATTCGCGTTGGCCCACGGGTCGAAGGCGAACGGGCTGCCGCCATTGAACCGTTCGACCGCCCCGTGCCAGTAGAACCGGCCGCCTTCCAGGTTCTGCTGAACCTCGGGGAGACTTTTCATGACCGCACTGTCGGCAATGTCCTGCTTCATTTGGTGGCGGACGATCCCGTCCCGGATGACGGCTTGGTTGGCGTGCCCGTTTTGGGTCCAGTGAAGCCGGACGTTGCTGCCGGACCGCCAGTACTCGCCGCCGGGGATGCCGAACTTCTCCGACTTGTCGTCGAAAACGACTTGGCACCTTAGGGTTCGGATCGATTCGATCGCGGCCGTGTTGGCGGCCCGAACGCGGGCGAGTTCCTCACGGTCACTCGCCCGCAACCCGGCACCCAGGCACAATAGGGCGATGGCCACGACGCATTCCCGCCGCCCTCGTGATACGAGACGCCACATGATGACCGGCCTCCTCCGAAACAGGTGGTCTTGACGAACCTCGATGGTGATGCCTCATCGGCCACTGACAGCCCGAAGTCGAAGGGCGAAGCGTGGCATCCGAGAACCGGCTTTCGAGATCGACGCCGGTCCTCATGAATTCTGACTACGCGATCACGCCGATACAAGAAAAAAACGGGAAAAGATTGTCGGTAAGTTTGTTTCATGCAAAGCCACTTGCTTGGCCCCTGTGACCCCTAAAGGCAAGACAGTCACCGCCCGTCCAGGATTGGAATCGCGTCGGGTTGAGAGGATTCCGCTAGATGCCGAGTAGCCGCTCGCGGCTTCGCGAGGTCCGAGCCGCTTCCAGTCTCCCGCAACGTGTACTACACTAACAGTAGCACCTTGAGGTTCCCGCCGTGTCCACACCGCTGCTCGTCGAATACTTCGATCGCTTGCCGCCGCTCGAGATCGGCGACGACGAAGAACAATGGGCGGCCGGGGCCCGCGAGTCCATGCACCTCTTCCGCCAGGAAGTGAAAGACCGCTACAGCGAAGGCACCCTCCAGCGCTTGCTGAACTCGACGGATGCGCGGACGCGCCGCGCCGCGATTCTTTCGCTCGGGCTCATCGGCACCTTCGATTCCAACGCCGCGGTCGCAGCCACGCTTCACGATGAAGACCCACTCGTCCAGCGATTCGCCTCCGACGCGCTTTGGGAACTCTGGTTCCGCGGCGGCTCCCCGGACCAAAACTGGAGCCTTCAGCAAGCCGTCCGCAAGTCGGACATGAGGACCGTTCGCACGGCGCTGGACGACCTGATCGCCCGCGCTCCTCAGTTTGCCGAGGCGTTCAATCAGCGCGCTGTCTGGTTCTTCAAGAAGGGCGAGTTCGGCCGGGCCGTTCGCGATTGCGAGACCGTGATGCGCCTGAATCCGCACCACTTCGGCGCGGCCGCGGGCCTGGGCCAGTGCTATTTGAAAATGAAGAAGCCTCGCGCCGCCCTCCGCGCCTTCCGCCAGGCCGTCGAGATCAACCCGACCTTCGAGCACCTCCACGAGACGATCCGCGCGCTGGAACAGGCTCTCGATAAAGAGTGATGGCCCGAGAGAAGTGGCGGGCTCTGCTCACGCGGCTGAAAGTCGAGCAACTGGAACTGTGGGAGTTCGACGACCCGCTGCCGATCGCCCCAGCCGCTTGCCGAAAGGTAGGTACACCGAAGCCGTGGTCCTGAAGCCGTTCCCTCTCGGCAAAGAGTGACTCGAAGGGGGAAAACCAAGATCCTACCGCCGCGAGCCCACACTCGCGGCGGCAGCGGGCATTCAGTCCACCTTCACGCCCACGACGTACTCGCGCATCGCCTTCTCCTGCTTCTCCAACTCCAACTTCAACTCCTTCAAACGGGCCTGGCGCTTCTCGATCTCCGTTTCCTGAACGTCGAACTTCATCAGATAGCGCTTGAAGGCATCCGCCTCCTTGGGCACGCGTTCGATGTTCTTGCGGATGCGCTCCTGATCGTCGGCAATCTCCTTGAGCGCGCTCTGTTCGTCGGCGATGCCGCGCTGGGCCTGCTCCACCTTGCCGCGGAACTCGAGGAACTTCGCGAGTGCCTCCTTCAAGGCGGGCTTCGCGGAGTCGTGCTTTGAATACAGCAACAGCGTCGAACTCTCCGTTCGCTCGAAGAGGATCGTCGTCGATGTCTCCATTTCTTCTTCCACCACGAGCGTCGCGAGTTCACCGGCCTTGACGGGAACTTCGAACCGATAGAAATCGCGGCTCCGGTCGCTCGGCTTCTCGGGTGCGATCAACTTGCGACCGACCACAATCGGATGCTCGATCACCACCGTGCGGTCCTGAGTATTGCGGTTGCGAATGAGGTACTTCATCGAGTGCTTGTGCAGCATCTTCACCTTCAACCAGCCCGCGTTGGCTTGAACGGCCACGAGGGTGTTGATGTCGGAGGCCGGCTCGGGAACGATCTCCGTTCCCAGGTCGATCGCGTAGCTCACGAGGCGGGTTTCGTTCGGCTTCACGTCGGGCAGGCGGGCGTCGCCGGCGAACGTGCCGTTGTCGTAGACCGCGATCGGCCCCTGCGCGAGGTGCAGTTTCGTTTTGTTCAACAACTTCATGCCGAGGAGCGAGTGCTTGCCCAGCACGCGGCTGTTGTAGATCGTGACCCGCGTGACCTCGACGGTTTCATTGGCGATGGGAAGCATGGCCGACTTTTGCCTCGGCAGCGTGATCGGCTCCTCGATGGTGTACTCGAACATGTCGCCGAGACTGCCCTCGGCCGCGGCGAGCGCTCCGGCTTGTTTGTCGAGCGGATCGCGCACGGTCTTCTTCGCTTCGATCCCTTCCGGCGGCGGGCTCGGGTTCCCGTTGAGGCGATTGACGTACTCGACGTACGAGAGGCGCGAACCGTAGAGCGAACGGAGGTCGGGCCGCGGCACGCGCGGCGGGTAGGCGTAGTTCCCGTTGAAGCCGCCTTGGCCTCCACCTTGAAGGCCGAAGCCTCCCTGAAGGCCCTGCTGACCGCCGAGGTTCCCGAACTGGCCGCCGCCTCCTTGTCCGCCGAAGCCTCCGCCGCCGAATCCTTGCCCGCCGGGGAAGGGATTGCCGAGATTGCCGACAGCCGCGTTGTTCCCAGGATTCATCGCCGCACCGCCGCCGAGGTTGCCCACGGGGTTCAAGCCGCCCTGATACATCGGCGGCCGCAGCGACGCAAACAGATCGGGCTCCACCGTGGGCCGCGGCACGAACAGCGGATCGTACAGGTCCATCTGAAACGTCATCGGCCGACCGGCCACGAGCCCCACCTTCACGTTGTTCCAGTCCTCGTCGGTCGTGTTCTCCACCGTCGCCCAGCCCTGAAGCCGGGCGGCTCCCTTCTCGTCCACGCTCAGGCGGTAGCTCGGTTTCCACAGCGGTGCTTCCACGACGTACCCAACCGCGACGTGCCGCTTCCCGGCTCCGCTGAAGACGATCGAGAGGGCCTTCTTGTTGTCGCCCCGCGACGACGCCAGCATTGCGAGAGCCTTCTTGAATTCGTCCTGGAGTTCGACCCGCACGAACTTGATCTTCTTCATCTGCTTCAACTCGACGGTCTGGAGGCCGTCTTCGGTGAGCAGGTTGAGCAGTTCGCCGGGATCAGCACCCATGGCGGGAATCGGCGGACGTTCCACGCTGACGATTTGCCCCATCACGACGACGCCGCCCTTGTCCGCCACTTCGACCTTCTCTCCGCGCACCTGATGGAGCAACTGCCCGACCGTGGGGTTCTCCGTGACGTCCACGGCGAACGATTTGAGCGTGGCGTCGATGGGCATGCGGTTGTCGTAGGTGACGGCGCGCACCTTGCCCCCATCTTTATCCGTGAGCACGAGGCTCTTGAGCAAGTCGTTGACGTCGGCTTCGTCGAAGCGCAGATCGAGGCGGGCGTCGCCGGTGACGTCGCCTTCGCGGTGGAAGTAGCCGATGCCGGCGTTGAAGAGCACGACGCGGGTGATCGGCAGGTTCGCGCCGGGCGGCAGCTTCGGGTCGGCGGGCACCGCCTTCAGTGGGGTCGATTTCGGTTGGCCGTCGCCTCGCGCTAGCGGCGCGAGGAGGAACAACCCGAACGTCAACGCGACGATCGGGAGCAAGAGAGAGGGTCGCATGTTGAGGGGAACTCGTGGTGGTAAGGCTGTGGTGACCGGAATTGGAAGCCAAATGCGAACGCAAAGGAAACTTGCGCGCGGTTGTCGGCACTGGCATCCCAGGGCTTATTGCCCGTCGACCCCTGCTATCATGATTGTGAAGGGAGGAAATGCCATGCCCTCGAAAGCTGAGATCGCTCGGTCTCGGACGGCGAAGCAGTTCCACGAATCAAGGAGAGAAACGCAATGAAGACGTACCTGATGCTGGCCGGGTGGGCGTTACTCGCCGTCGAGACCGGGTTGGGCGCCGACCCAGTCAACGACCCGTCACCCTGGCCGCAGTTCCGCGGGCCCGGAGGGCAGGGGCAAGTCGATACCGCCATCCCGGTCGCCTGGAGCGAGCAGAAGAACGTCTTGTGGAAGACCCCGCTTCCGGGAAAGAGCGGATCGTCCCCGGTAATCGCCGGCGGTAAGGCGTGGGTGACCAGCTCGGTTCCTGTCGCAGGCCGCGGTCTCAGCCTTCGGGTCCTCGGAGTGGACTTGCGGTCGGGTGCGATCGCGCACGACGTCGAGTTGTTCGCGACCGCCAAGCCGCCCGTGCTTCACGCTCGGAATACTCCAGCGTCCCCAACCCCGGCCGTCGTCGGCAACCTGGTGGTCGCCTCTTTTGGAAGTGACGGAGTCGGATGCGTCGATGTTGCCACCGGCAAGGTGATGTGGCGCAACGAAACCCTGAAGGTGGAGTACGAGAGCGGCCCGGGCAGTTCCCTCGTCCCCTACAAGGGCCGCGTCATCCTGCCGTGCGACGGAGCGGACGCACAGTTCGTTGTCGCCCTCGACGCGGCGACCGGGAAAATTGCGTGGAGAACCGAACGGACCGTGGCCGCCAAGAGGCCGCCCAACGAGCGGCGGGCGTTCTCCACCCCTCTCGTCATCACCGTCGGGAAGCAAGATCAGGTCGTGATCCCCGGCGCACAGTGCGTGTACAGCTACGACCCGGAAACCGGCAAGGAACTCTGGCGGGTCGCCTATACGGGATTCTCGAACGTCCCGCGGCCGGTGTTCGCGAACGGGTTGGTCTACGTTTCCAGCGGATTCTTCAATCACGAAATGATGGCGATTCGCCCGGATGGGCTGGGTGATGTGACGACGACCCACGTCGCCTGGCGGTATAAGAAGGGCCTTCCGAACGTGCCCTCTCCAGTTTTCGCGGAAGGTCTGCTTTTCATGGTGGCGGACACGGGAATTGCAACGTGCCTGGACGCCAAGACCGGGGAATTGAAATGGTCGGAGCGGCTGCCGGGCTCCTACACGGCGTCCCCATTGGTTCGCGGGCTCACGGTCTACGCGTTCGCCGACGACGGAAAGGCGGTGCTGTTCAAGGCCGCGGACGCGTTTGAAGAAGTCGGCCGGAACACTTTGGACGGTCGCCTCCAGGCGACTCCCGCGGCCGTTGATGGTAGCTTGATCGTTCGCACCGATACGGCGCTCTACCGCCTCACGGAGGGGAAAGCGAACAGTAAGAAGTGATTCACTTCCAGCATCCGTTGCCGCTCCGTCGCGGCGGGTTCTGCTACTTGGTGGCCCTCGTGGATCGCTTCTCGCGCGACATCGTGGGCCGGTCGGTTCGCCCGACACGAAGACAGCAGGATCACCCGATTCTCGATGAGGACGAAGCGACCGGTTTGTCGAGAGAGTCCAAGCCGAGGGGCAGGGTTTCCCCTCGACAGCGAGCTTCGTCAGAAGTTAGTACGAAGTTCCAAACGAGGCCGATTGAAAACGTGAGGCGTTTTATGTCTACTCGCGGGATGACTTCAATATTCGCACTGATTGCTTGTTCGCAACCCGCCTCCTCTCAACCGAAGGGCGACGAGATCGACTTCGCGCACCAGGTGGTGCCGATCCTCAAGGCGAAGTGTGCCAAGTGCCACACGAACGGCACGTACAAGGGCGGGATGTCGCTCGACACGCGGGAGGCGATGCTCAAGTCGAAGTCCGTGGTGCCGGGGAAGGCCGCGGTCAGCGAACTCTTCAAACGCGTGACGCATGCCGACGCGGACCTGCGGATGCCGCCGATGAGCGACCCGCTGCCGGCGAAGGACGTGGCCACGCTGAAGAAGTGGATCGAGGAAGGGGCCGTGTGGGAAGCGGGGTTCAGCTTTAAACCGCCGGCTTACATTGCGCCTCTGAAGCCGCGGAAGGTCGCGCTGCCGGTCGCGGTGAAGGGCCGCGAACACCCGATCGATCGCATCGTCGATGCGTACTTCACCGCGAGCAAATCGACTCCGCCGCAAGCGCTGGACGATGCCGCGTTCCTTCGCCGCGTGTACCTCGATCTCGTCGGCCAGCTTCCCGCGCCGAGCGAGCTCGACGCCTTCCTCGTCGATGTGAGCCCGGACAAGCGCACGAAGAAGGTGCAATCGCTGCTCGGCGATTCACGGGCCTACTCGGATCACTGGTTCGCGTTCTGGAACGACCTGCTGCGGAACGACTTCGTCGGCACCGGGTACATCGACGGCGGCCGCAAGCCCATCACCGCGTGGCTCTACAACTCGCTGGCCGCGAACGAGCCGTACGACAAATTCGTCCGCGAACTGATCGTGCCGACGCCGGACTCCGAGGGCTTCGCGAAGGGCATCAAGTGGCGCGGGGCCGTGAACGCGAGCCAAGTGGTGGAACTGCAATTCGCCCAGAACACGGGGCAAGTGTTCTTGGGCGCGAACCTGAAGTGCGCGTCGTGCCACGACAGCTTCATCGATTCTTGGAAGCTCGACGATGCGTACGGCCTGGCGGCGGTGATCGCCGATTCGCCGTTGGAAGTGAACCGCTGCGACAAGCCGCTGGGCCGCAAGGCCGGGGCGAAATTTCTCTTTCCGGAACTCGGCAAGATCGACGCCGCGGCCCCGAAGGCCGCCCGCCTGCAGCAACTCGCCGACCTCATGCTGCATCCCGAGAACGGTCGCTTCTCGCGCACGATCGCCAACCGCGTCTGGCATCGCCTCATGGGTCGCGGGATCGTTCACCCCGTGGACGTAATGGCGAACAAACCCTGGTCCGCGGACCTGCTCGATTACCTCGCCGTGTACCTCGTTGAGAACCAGTACGACCTCAAGAAGCTGATGGAACACATCGCGACTTCGCAAACGTACCAGTCGCGGGCGGCGAGCTTCGAGAAGGAAATCACCAGCGACGATTATCCGTTCCGCGGGCCGGAGTTGAAACGACTGACCGCGGAGCAATTCGTCGATGCGGTGTGGCAGATCGGCGGCACGGCCCCGGCGAAGCCCGCTTCGCAGTTCGGCCCGCGATTCACGTTTCCCGAGTTCGGCAACGTCGCGGCGGAGCGTAAATTCACTCGCGCGTCCTTGGTGATCTCGGACCCGCTGATGCGGTCGCTCGGTCGCCCGAACCGCGAGCAGGTCGTCACGGTGCGACCGGACCAGTTGAGCACACTGCAAGCCCTCGACCTCTCGAACGGCGCGATTCTCGCGGACCTGCTCGGCCGTGGGGCCGCGAGCATGCTCAAAACCCATTCGAAGGCGACACCCGACGAACTGGTCACGCTGGTGTACCGTTCGGCGCTCTCGCGCCCGCCGACCGCCGCGGAACTGTCCGTATCGCGGAACGCGCTCGGTCCGAAGCCGACCGCCGAGTCCCTGAGCGATCTGCTGTGGGCGGTGGTGATGCTGCCGGAGTTCCAGTTGGTGCGATAGAATGATCTAGTTGCGTCTATCGTCAGCGAGAGAGTTACCTATGAGCGCCGAAGCTTTCTTCGATTCGATCCGCCGGGCATATCGCACTGCCGTTCCGAAAGTCGAAGTCGATAGTGATCAAATCAAAGCCGAGGCGATCGAACGGGTTCTGCGTGGATGTGATTTCTGGCTCACTCCGAAAGTTGTGGAAGATTACGACCCTAGTGACTTCGCGCATTTGCCGCTCTCCGTCCAAAACGAGTTGGCTGGGGCAGTGCAGTCATTTAAGGCCGATGCGGCCAAAGTCCGCGCCGACCAACCTGCATCTCAGGAAGACCGCGACGCCGCATGGGACAGCTTTTCTCGCATCCTCGCAACCGTTCGCAAGCTCGTGATCGAGGAGTGGATCAGCACGGTCGATGTCATTTTCAAGTTGGTCGAACAAGAATCACGCACACAGACGCCACCGTGGGCCACCAAGCGACTCGAGAAGTCGATGACGGATTCATTCCTCGGCCACTATATGATGGAGCAACTCCTTGTTCATCGGCCGGATGCTCGATTCCTATTGGACCCTGTGTCGCGCTATGCTCCCGGTACGACCGGTGTCCTCGACCTCTACATGTACCCTTCATTGGGCGGAACAATGCTTTCCCAAGTGAACGGATCGTGGAGGATCCATCCCGTAAAGAACGGTCAGAATCCGGTTCCTTGGACCCCAGCCAATTTCAGAGCGGCCCTAGATGGATTGGCGAGGACTGCAGCGTGAAACGTCAAGAACGTATCGAGCGCGTGCGAGCGGTCGAGCGGAAACAATTGGCCGCGCGCTTCTCCTCCAAGCAGTTGAAGACCGCTCTCGCAAGCGACCCGAGCATACTCGTGGAGGAGTCGTTCGGGCTCCGAGATGTACGCAAATTCGAAGAGAATCTCGATGCAACCTACTTAGTCAGGATGTTCGCCGAGTTCGAAGCTGGTCTGCGAGACGTTTGGGCAAATTACTTTGAACGGTCCACCCAGCCTCCCGCGAAGGACTTGATTGAATCGATCGGCACTCATCGATTGGTTCCCGACGATGTCCTGGACGGTGTTGGTTCTGTGCGAGAATATCGGAACAGTATGGTTCATGAAGGGATGGAGAATGCACCCTTCGTTGCGTTCGAGGCAGCCCGCAGTTTTCTCGGAAAGTTCCTCAGCCGACTCCCGCTCGATTGGAAGGTGAATGATGAGTCCAACTGAACCTTCCCGTCGGTCCTTCCTGCGTTCTCTCTCGGCCGCGGGGGTCGCCACCCTCGCCGGCGGGGCACCGCGCCTGATGGCCGCGGACGCGCCGAAGGCCACCGCGGACACCTGCATCCTTCTGTGGATGGGCGGCGGAATGGCCGCGCCGGAGACATTCGACCCGAAACGCTACACGCCGTTCGAAGTCGGCACACCGGTCGAGAAAATCCTCTGCACGTTCCCGTCCATTCCCACGGCCGTGGACAACATCAAGATTTCGCAGGGGCTCGAACGCACCGCCAAGATCCTGGACCGCGGCACGCTCATCCGGTCGCACGTCGTCGCCGACCTCGGCAACATCCTCCACTCGCGCCACCAATATCACTGGCACACGGGGTACATCCCACCGCAAACCGTGGCGTGCCCGCACATCGGGTCGTGGATTGCCCGCGTACTCGGCCCGAAGAACCCCGTCATTCCGCCGTTCATCAATATCGGCCAGCGGCTCGAGGGGCACGGCGAACAGGAGGAACTCAAGGCCTTCACCACCGGCGGGTTCTTCGGCACCGAGTTCGGCCCGTTCAACCTGCCGTTCCCGGACGATGCCGCGAGCGCGGTGCGGCCGCCGAAGGGGATGACCGCCGAACGCTTCGCCCAGCGCCAGAAGATGTACGAGGAACTGCTCAAGGCCAGCCCCGTCGGCGGGATGGCGAGCGACCACCATCACGAGTCGATGCTCAAGGCGATGGACAACGCCCAGCGGTTGCTCGCCAGCAAGGAACGCGATGCATTCGACCTCGCGAAGGAGCCGAAGGAGAACCGCGAGAAGTACATGACGGGCCGCGAGAGCAAGTTCGGCATGGGCTGCCTGCTCGCCCGGCGACTGGCCGAGAGCGGGGCTCGGTTCATCGAAGTGACCACCGAGTACGTGCCGTTCCTCCACTGGGACACGCACGAAAAAGGACACGAGACGTACGCCCGGATGAAGCAGGAGATCGACAAGCCGATCGCGCAGTTGATCCTCGACCTGGAGGAACGCGGGCTCCTCGATCGCACGCTGGTCGTACTCGCCTCCGAGTTCAGCCGCGACATGATGATCGAAGGCATCCCCGGCAGCAAGGCTCAGGACCAGTCGCTGGCCAAGTCGGACGTGTTGAAGGAGCAGAAACACTACGGCCTGCATCGGCACTTCACCGGGTCCGGCTCCGTGCTCATGTTCGGCGGCGGCATCAAGAAGGGCTTCCTCTACGGCGAGACGGCCCCGGAACGCCCGCTGATCGCGGTGAAGAATCCGGTCAGTATCAAGGATCTGCACGCGACGATCTTCACGGCGATGGGCATCTCGCCGAAGGTGGCATTCGACGTCGAGAAACGCCCGTTCTACGCCACCGAAGACGGCAAGGGCGTACCGGTGATGGACCTGTTCGCGAAGCGGTGATTGCAACGTTGTCCGCCAGCTACACCCGCTGCCGCTCGCACCTAGGATGACCGACCCGTACTCGGTTACCAACTCTCGTCGCTGAACACGCGATCGAAGTCGCCCACTCCCACCCGCATGCAGAGTTGTCGAAACTCGTCCGAGTACGCTTCCGTCGTGTGGTGGAGGTGTTCGACCTCGCTGATGAGCGGGAGCACCTTCCTCCGCCGCACGCCCAGCGATTTCAGAACGCGGCGGAACGGGTTCAAATTCGGCGCGTAAACGTGAAAGAGTTTGTGCTCGTCGAATTGAACCTCGATCGGGCGATTCTTCGCCAGCACCGCGACGCCGGTGCAACCGTCGCTCGTGAGCAACTCCTCGAATTCGCAGAAGTGGCTCATTAGCACGGGCAGGTCGATGTGGCTGCGGCGCAGGTCGCGGTGCGAATCCTCGCCGAAGCCGTGGCTCGATTCCAAAACGACATCGACGACTTCACCGAGCGGTTCGATGAGCGCTAAGAACACGTCGAAGATGGATTCGGCGGAGACGGCGGCGGAGAGCATCGGGAGTCGCAACTTCGCGCTGCGGTCTCGGTACACTTCGATGCGGTACCCTTCGCGCGGGCTGAGTGGTAAGCCCGGCCCCGGCCTCACGGCATCGGTGAGGGTGAAGTTGCCGTACTGTTTGATTTGCAAGTGCGCAGACAGCCGTTCCGAATTCACGGGAACACCTCGCGACAGCGGGAATAGTCCGGCCCGGGGCAAGTGAAGGCTGGTGTCGCGTCTTGGCGGTTGCGTCTGGAAGCCCCGGGCACGCAAGCATAGTCCCGATTCCGATCACTGGCGTCCGTGCCGGAAGTATTCTACTCGTGGGTCGTGTCCGGTCGGTACGATGCTGCCGTGGAGACCTTCTCTTCGGGCTAGGGCCGCTCGTGCGGCTTGTGTGGATTCTTCACCCCGTCTTGGCTTCGGCTTCACGAGCCTCTTCCTGCTCGCTCTCCAGATGGAAGCGATGGATGAAGCGGTGGTAGATCGGCGTGATGAGCACCACGACCATCGTGAGGAAGACGAGGCCGCTGTAGAGGGCGTAGAACGCGGCGAAGAGCTTGCCGCCATCCGTTTCCATTTTGTCGACGGGCCCCATCCCGGTCAGGATCATGGCGGCGTTGAGGAAGCCGTCGATCCAGGGGACGCCGCCGAAATAGTGGTAGCCGAGCGTGCCCATGCCGAGCGAAAAGGCGATGATGGCGATCGTGGCGAGGAAGTTCCGCCCGAGCCGGTAGAAGAAATGCGCCGTCGAAGCGAGCGGCGCTCCCTTGCGTTCGAGGTGCGAGAGCCAGAACATGAGCGATCTCCCGTGCTAGTTGGAGGCGAGGAGTTCCAGGGGGTGGAGTGCGGTGCGGCCCGTGAGGTCGCGGATTTGATGGCGGCACGAGGTGCCGGTGGCGACGACGGTTGCGGTCGGCTCGGCCTTCAAAGCGGGAACGAGTGCCAAGTTCGCGATGGCCACGCTGACATCGTAGTGTTCCTTCTCGTAGCCGAAGGATCCGGCCATGCCGCAGCAGCCGGCATCGAGAATCGTCACGTCCAAGCCCGGTGCGAGCTTCAGAGCGTCGACGGAACCCTGAACGCCGACGAGCGCCTTCTGATGGCAGTGCCCGTGAAACAGAACCGCGCCACTCCTCGCGGAGAGATTCAGTGACAACGCGTTGTCGCGAACCTGCCGTGCGAGCCAACCCTCGGCGAGTTCGCTCGCGGCGGCAACCCGCTTCGCAGCCGCGCCCGGCACCAGGTCGGGCCACTCGTCCGCAAGTGTGAGCAAGCAACTCGGTTCGAGACCGAGGATGGGAACGCCCGCTGTCGCGAAGCGGTCGAGCTTCGCGATGCCTTCTCGGGCGAGAAGCCGAGCCTCGGTGAGGAACCCTTTCGAGATCATCGCTCGGCCGCAGCAGATGCCCGCGAGTTCCACTTCATACCCGGCCCGTTCGAGGAGCGTCACGGCGGCTTGCCCGATCCGCGGTTCCTGGAACGTCGTGAAGCAGTCGTCGAGTAGAACGACTCGATTGGCCGCTTGCGGCTTCGCGAGTTGGTGCCTCTGAAACCACCTGCGAAAGTGATCGCGATGAAGCTCCGGTAAACTCCTCCTTCGGTCGAACCCCGCCATGCTCTCCATCGCGCGGCGAACCCAGGGCCGCCGGGCCAGCCAGTTCCCGAATCCCGCCCACTTCGCGCCGAGCGGTGAGAGCTTGTGAACGTTCTTCACGAGCAGGTGACCGAGCGGCCTCATCCGCTTGGAGTAAAACGCCTGAAGGAACTCGGCCTTCAGCTTCGCCATGTCCACGTTGCTGGGGCACTCGCTCTTGCAGGCCTTGCACGAGAGGCACAGGTCCATCACCTCGGCCACCCAGCGGTTGGAATCGTTCGATGTCTCGTTGCTGACCGCCGCCATTCGCAACGCATTGGCCCGAGCGCGAGTCGTGTCCTTCTCGTCCTTCGTGGCGCGGTAGCTCGGGCACATCGCGCCGCCCTGCGTCTTGCGGCAGACCCCGACCCCGTTGCACAGTTCGATGCTGCGGAAGTAGCCACCCTGCGCGGTGTAGTCGAACGCGGTCGGAACCTCGGGCAGCGGTTGGCCCGGCGGCACGCGGAAGTTCTCTTCCATCGCCGGGCCATCGACAATCTTGCCGGGGTTCAGCACGTTCGCGGGGTCGAAGCCGCGTTTCACGTGTCGGAAGGCTTCGTACATGGCGGGGCCGAACATCTTGCGGTTCCACTCGCTGCGAACCATGCCGTCGCCGTGTTCGCCGCTCAGGCTTCCTCCGAAGGTGAGGACGAGGTCCGTGATGTCGTTCATGATCGCGCGCATCTTGCGAACGTCGCCCGTGTCGTGGAGGTTGAGCACGGGTCGAATGTGCAGGCAACCGACGCTGGCGTGGCCGTAGAAGGCCCCGTCCGTGCCGTGCTTCTGAAGCGTTTCGCGGAAGCGAGCGGTGAACTCGGGCAGGCGTTCCGGCGCGACGGCACAGTCTTCCACGAACGTGACGGGCTTGCGGTCGCCCACCATCCCGAAGAGCAGTGGTAGTGCGGATTCGCGCAGGCTCCAGAGCGGATCGCGCGTACTAGGATCGAGAGCGGGAACGGCGGTGATCAGCCCCGGGATGCCGCGAAGTCGGCGTTCTAATTCGTGAACGCGATAGGAGACGTCGGCCGGGTCGTCGGAACTGAACTCGACCATGAACAAAGCTTCGGGTCGGCCGCGGATCGCCGCCATCGTGTTCTTCAAGGAACGTTGCTCGCGGGCCAGGTCGAGGAGCATGCGGTCCATCAACTCGACGGCGGAGGGGCCGAGTTCGAGGCATGCGGCGAGAGCGTCGAGTGCCGCGGACAGCGAGTCGAACTGCGGCACCAGCAACCCGCGGTGCTTCGGCCTTGGGATTAGGTTCAACTCGGCTTCCGCGATCAACGCGAGCGTTCCCTCGGAACCGACGAGCAGGGGAACTAATCCAGAAGACAGGAGGCAGGAGACAGGAGGCGGTGAAACAATGCTGTCCCCTGTCCCCTGTCCCCTGTCCCCTGACTCCCGACTCCTGTCCCCTGGAAGCAGGGCGAGAAGGTTGTAGCCGCTCACCTTCCGCTGAATCTTCGGCGTGCGAGCCCGAATCTCGACTTCATTTTCGCGAACGGCCAGGTTCGCCGCCCGATAAGCATCGCCTTCGCGCGTCCGCAGTTCGAGCTTGCGTTCGTGCTCGGCCGCGGTCAGCTTCTCAAAATCGGCCACGGAGCCATCGGAGAGAACGGCCTTCAGCGAGTGAACGTGATCGACGGTGCGGCCATTCACGATCGAGCGCGAGCCAGCGGAGTTGTTGCCGATCATGCCGCCGAGCGTGGCGCGGCTCGCGGTGGCGACATCGGGGCCGAACATCAAGCCAAACGGAGCCACTTCGCGGTTCAACTGTTCGAGCACCACACCGGGCTGAACGCGGACGCGGTGGCCGGAGAGATCGACGGGGCCGATGCGGTTCAGATACTTGGAGCAATCGATGACGACGCCCGGCCCGATGGCCTGACCCGAGAGGCTGGTACCCGCGCCGCGTGCCGTGATGGGGATGCCGAGTTCCGAGGCGATTTGAACCGTGACCGTGAGATCGTCGATGGTTTTGGGAACGACGACGCCGAGGGGTTGAACGAGGTAGTGGCTGGCGTCGGTGGAGTAGAGGCGGCGCGAGGTGTCGTCGAAGCGGACCTCGCCGGCGACGTGGCGACGCAGGTAGCGGACGAGCGAATCCCGGCGAACGGCGGCGAAGTCCATGCCTTCGTGTATACCGGGAATCGAGCGAATGGGTCAGAGCTGACTGAGACCCGCGAGGAAGCATGGCCTGCTCCCCCTGAGGTAACTTGATGACGTCCTACTTCGCCGACAGTTCGCGTTCGCCTTCGTAGGCCGCGATCTTTTCGTTTCGACGCGTGTGGCGACCGCCCTCGAACTCGCAAGACAGCCAGGCCCGAACGATTCGCTCGATCAACTCCTCACCGATTAAGTCCGAAGACAGGCAGAGCACGTTCGCATCGTTGTGCCGGCGGCTGAGTTCGGCATCGACGAGATCGCGGCAATTGGCGGCCCGCACGCCGGGCACTTTGTTCGCGGCGATGCACATGCCGTGGCCCGTCGCGCAGATCAAAATCCCCCGGTCGGCCCGCTGCGTTCCCACCTCTTGGCCCACGAGCAATCCCGAATCCGGATAGTCCACGCTGGCCGAGGCGCACGTTCCAAAATCGACGAACTCGTGGCCGAGATCGCGAAGCAGCCCCACGATCCGGAGCTTCACGGAGACGCCGCGATGATCGTTCCCAATGGCAATTTTCATGTCCCCACCCATTCCGGTAATAAGCGCTCGAGGTGCTTCATGATGGTTTTCGCGCAGTCGCGGTAAACGTCCAGGCTGGCTCCGATCGGATCGTCGAGATCGTCGTTGTCGCAAAGCAGTCGCGGCGGCGGGCCGACTCCGGGGAAGCCCACCGCAATGGCATAGGCGTGGCTTCGGGTCATGGCGATCACATCGTCGGCGGCGGCGAGCAGCTGCGGGTTCACCGGTCGGCTCCGGTGTGCAATCAAGTCGGCTCCGAACTCGCTGGCCACATCCGCGGATTCTTGCGATGCCGGGCCACCGCCATACGCCGCTACGCCAGCCGAGAGCATCCAGTAGCCCCGAGCCGGCAGTTCCTCTTGCGTGCAACCGAGTCGATCCGCGAGCAATTTTCTCGCCAGACCCTCAGCCAGCGGGCTACGGCAGGTGTTCCCCGTGCAAACGAACAGCACGATTCGTGCCGCCAGCCGCTGGATTTCGTCCGCTTCAAAGTCACCTTCTTGAAGCAGGCTCCAACTCGCTTCATCGGCGCGAACCACCGTCAGCCGACCGACCGGCAGCGGACCCGCCGAAACCGCAAGCCCCACCGCGTCCCCGAGTCGCTCGATGACCGCTTCAACGGTGGGAAGGAACGTTTCGATCACGAGCGTCGGTGCGAGGCGACCGTTCGCATGAACCGCTGGATAGATGGCCTCGGTGACGAGGTGATCGGGACAGCGGAAGCGAAACTCTCCGTGCGCCGTACCCACCGCGACCACGAGCGGGGCGGGCCAGCCGCGAAGCATGAGCCGGCGGGCAATCGTGGGAAGTTCGCACGGTGCATCTTCGGGGCCGTACGAAAGAAAGCACGGCGTCGCATCCGCGATTCGAGCAAGCGTTCGCAAATGTCCTTCCGTCGCATCGGCTGCCGGGTTTGCCAGCACGAAGTAGCCGACATCGCCCGGCAACGCAACGAGCGACCCAGCCGCGAGCGCCTCCCGTACCTGAAGGACGAACTCGGACGGATCGACAGTCGGGCTCCATTCCAGAACCGTCGGCATGTGTGCCGAACTCCCGGTGGCGTAAGAAGGCCATCCTTCAATCAATGTAGGCTCTCCGTGCGATGTTCGCCAGCCAGCCGAATGAGTCGAAGGATTCTCGCCCGTGCGGACAATAGGTTGGTGCGGGCACGCGGGAACGAGGCAACGGGATGAACCGCGGCAGCGAAGACTGGCGAGAGCGAGCGATTCGGGACGCAGTCCTCGGCGGCAACGTCGCGGCCTGGCGCGCGTGGTACGACGAGCACTTCGAGCCGCTCTCGCGCTACGTGAACTGGCGCTGCGGTGGCCTCGCGGACTTGTCCGACGATGTACTCCAAGAGACGTGGCTCGTCGCCGTGCGAAGGCTCAAGACCTTCAACCCGGCTCACGGCTCGTTCGCGTCCTGGCTCCGTGGAATCGCTGCGAATGCAGTTCGCAACGCGCTCCGTTCGCGGCATCGCTACCGGAGTCGGGTTCGACCCTTGGAAGCGACGGCCGAGCCGGCGGCACCGAATGCGAACGCTTGCTCGGACAAGGCCGAACGCGTGGCCGCCGCCCTCGCCGCCATCAACCCGCTCTACGAAACCGTGCTGCGGGCGAAGTACTTGGAAAAGCAGAGCTTGGAGCAGATGGCCGCCTCGATGGGCGAGTCGGCGAAGGCAATCGAATCGCGACTGACCCGCGCCCGACAGGCGTTCCGCGAAGTGTACGAGGCCGACCATGACTGACGAACCCGACGATCTCGACGCGATCCTGGCACCGATCTCCGCGAGCCTCTCGCCGGGGTTGCACGACGCGATTCTGGTTCGCATCGAGCGCGAGTTCGCGCGCCGCCGGACGTTCAACCGACTCGCGAAGGCGGGAGCGCTCACCGCCGTGCTGGGGTTGGGCTTCTTGATCGGGCACGGAACGCGGTCCAGGCCCGTTGATCCCGTACCCGCGGATTTGAAGTTACAAACGATCTTCGTTCCGGTGTTGATCCCCATTCTCATTCCCGCGGAGCAGTCGAGTTCACAACCGCTCGCGGCGCGATCCGAGCCGGACACGGCATCGCAAGCGGAACTGCTCGCCGAGCAGTCGGACGATCGCGGCGAAGCGGGTCGCCTCTACCGCCTCGCCGGCGATCGGTTCCTCAACGACGCGCAAGACTACCGCAATGCCGCCCGCTGCTATCGGCTCTACCTCGACCGCGCCGGCGAGGGTGCCCTCACGCCCTCGGCCACGGACACCTGGTTGCTCACCTCCCTCAAGAATTCCCTATTCAAGGAGAAGTTCAATGTTGCGAAGACTGACGGTTAGCGTGCTGTTCCTGCTCGGGTTTCTCGCGGTGGCCGGGTTCGCTCAGCCGCCGGCGAAGGATCCCAAGCCTGCGGAGAAGAAGGCCGTCGATCCGCTCGACGCGCTGATCGGCTCCGCGTTGGCGAACGACGCGGACGTGAAACTGGCCCAGGCGAAGTTGCAACTCGCCGAGGTGGAGGTGGCCCGAGCCCGGCAGCAAGTCGCGCAAAAGGTCGTGGCGCTCGACTCCGCGGTGCGAGAACAGAAGAAGCTGGTCGCCACCTCCGAGCAGATGTTCATGATCGCCAACCAAGTCATGAAGAAGGGTCAGGGCTCGTCCACGGACATGCTCATTGCTCGCGAGAAGCTCGAACTCACGCAGGGGAAGCTGGCACAACTCGAAACCGAGTTGAAGTCAATGACGAGTAGCACGCGGGTGGACGTTGGCGGGGGCTGGGATTTCCACAAGGCTCACTCGGCAAACGCGAACGCGGGGTGTGCGAACTGCCATCAGTTTCCCGTTGGTGAGAAGCAAGACCGACTCGGCGAAGTGGTCCGAGCCGGGACATCATTTCGCATTCGGCTTTTGGTACTTCCCGCTGGGCCCATCTCGGACCGCATTCGCGCCGCACTGGACAAACCGGTTCGTCTCGGTGCCAAGGATGCGAAGGTCACGCTCGAACAGGCGCTGGAGATCTTCAAGAAGGAAGCGGGTCTGGATGTGCCGGTGCGGGTCGATGCCAAGATCACCCTGATCGTCTCGCTTGGGGAGGAACTCCCCGTCGGGGCCTGGCTGCAACTCTTCGCCGATGGCACGCCGGACACCCGCATCCTGGTCCGCGAGTATGGGCTGCTCATCACGAACAAGGAACTGAACCCGCCGGACGCGATCTCGGTATTCGATTTCTGGAAGCAGAAGCAGGAGAAGAAAGCGGCGGAGCCGAAGCCGTAATTCAGTACATTTCGTAGACGTGTTCGCCGCCGTGAGCGGGATTGCCGATCAATTTGCGATCCCGCATGTCCACGACGAAATCCAAATGTTCGAGCGGAATTTGCCCGATGAGTACGGGCACGGAATCGGGCACCTCCATCACGTCCATGGTGCAGAATCGCCCCATGATGGTGAGCCGCACCGCTTCGTACATGCCCGCCTCGGTCTGGCCGGAACTGGCCGTGACGCGCTTCGTGGCGACTCGCTTCAAACCGAGTTGGTGGATGAGCCGCGTGGGGATGGAAAGCAGCGTCGCGCCGGTATCGACCAGCGCGTCCGCGATCGACAGTTTGCGGACCTGATCGGGCATGATGATGCCCAGCTCGACGGAGTAGAGATCCTTGACATTTTCAATCGTCACTTCCGTGAGAACGCGGCCCATCGGGTTGAACTCCATGTCGAACTCCTGAGCGTGCTACTGACTGTCAGGAATGTAAAAAGGTACCTGCGGAGAAGCCACGAAACGCCCCACCTCTCCCCGTTGGGGAGAGGTCGCCATGCCGATGCGAATG
>JAYTGN010000167.1:0-13985 GCA_043733485.1 Gemmataceae bacterium | reverse complement strand
GCGGTACGCGAAGCGGCCACGTCCACGAGGCCGTGCCGTGGGTGGCCACCGGCTCGGACGGAACGGAAAGTAAGGACACCTACGGGACTGCACCCGCTGCGTTGCCGCTTCTTGTAACTGCACTATCCGCCGGTAAACTGATAGGTAGCCTTCCTTCCCGCGGCCCCTCTCACACGGGGCACCACCTTCCGCTTTCGAAGTCACTGCCACATGTCCTTCGTGCGCTGACGCGGTGCCGTTCCTCCTTCGAAAGTCTCGGCGGATGGGGCGGAAGCGGGGAATAAATCGCTCCGCGTGCAGCTTGGGCGGCTCGCAATTGGGCAAGTAGTTCGGTCGCGCTCACGGTCGGCTCTCCAGTTGGTTTTGTGGGGATAAATCGCAGCATTCTCTACGATTCGTAGCGTTTAACTTCCGGCCAATTGGCCGGAAGTTGGGAACAGCGCAGTCGGCGCAGAAGATCGCGCCGGCTTCCAAGTCAACGGCGACCGCGTCGCCGACGGCGAGTTCTCGGCCGCATTTATCGCACGGGCAACACTCGTTGGCCCGGATCGTATCGTGTACCATCGTCGGCCCCCTTAGATTGCCAGCACTCGACCGATGGCCACTTCGCCCGCTTCCAACGTCCGCACTTCGTGGCACTCGTCCGAAACCTTTGCAAGGTCGCCCGGCTTGCTGTCAAGAATCAGGGTGATGACTCGCGCCTTCACGTCCTTCTTCCATGTGTTGAACTGCTCGACGAGTGCGGCCGGCAGCGTGCAAATCGCGTCGGTAATCATGATGACGTCCGTCGCGCCTACGGGCGGCTTCAGGTCCGAGTACATCCTCGGCAACTCCACAATCGGCACGTCCACGTCCGAACCGCCACTAATGAAGCCGATTAGCCATTCACAGAGCGCGGCCTCGTCCCATCGGCCCGGCGGTAGGGCAATGATTCGCTCGCCCGAACCGCCCGAATAGGCCACAAGAGCGCACCAGCGCTTTTGCTGGCGTGCCACCCATGCCAGCGAAAGGGCCAAGCCCTTCGCGGTGTCGATGATGGTCTTCATGCTCCCCGATTCGTCGATGGTCATAATGATCGGGCCCTTCCCGACGGGTTCGACCGATGCGAATTCTCGGCACATGGCCTGGCGTTCCGCGAGTCGGCGGAGCATGTCCAGTTCGAGTTCCTCGATGTCGAGCTTTGCGAGTTCGTGCGGTAGAACGCGTGCGAGGTCTCCGCCGAGTTCGACCCCGACAACGTCGTCGAAGCCGTGGGCGCTCTTCAGGCGTTGCTTGCTCTGCGCCACTCGGCGGAACCGGCCGGCGGCCTCGCAGATCCTTCGCAGCGTCGGGTTGTTCCGGATGCGGTTGAACCGTTCGGCGATGGCCTTGGGGTCGCGCTTCTCGCCGGGTGTGCCTGCTCCCATTGCGCCGTCCACGTCCTTCAGCAGCGCTACCTCCGCCTCGGCAGCCGCGATGGCTCGGCCGGCGGCGGCGATGGCTGCAATCTCGCCGTCCATGCTTCCCGGCTTCGCGTCGGCCTTCTTGGCCTCGTCGGTCTTCTTCTTGAATGCGGCGAACTGGTCGCCGAAGTGCAAGGCCGCGATCTGCGCCGCGAAGTCGTCGAGCATCGTCTCGGAATGGAGCGTGTGAAACTCCGGCGTCTCAACCATGGCCTCGATGAACGTCTCGCGGGTCCGATCCTCGCACGGCTGAAACTCGGCTCGGGGGTCGAAGGCGAGCGCGTGGAAGTCGGCGGCCGCGTTCTCATCAAGTCCCGTTGCGGTCCAGCGCGGACAGTCGGCGAGTTCCCGGCCGCGCCGCATCGCCCACTCATCGCAGACAACGGCCGTCGGCATCCGGTCGCCGGCGAAGTCCATCGCCACTGCCTCGAAGTCGGCGGCCGGCTCGGTGAGCGGCGCGCCGAGGTCAAGCATTCCCAAAAGGTCGTCGGGGTCCATCGCGTTCCTCGTTCGGGGTGAGAAAGCGGCCGGCAAAGCGCCGGCCGCTAGAAGGGGGTCGGCGTCAAATCGAGTCGATCGAACGAAGCTTCAGTGCCTTGAGTTGAGCCTGTACGTAGCTCCGGGCCTTCGCGACCCGGCCGTTCCCGCCCACGAGGGCTGCAAGCCCGCGGTCGATCTCCGCCAGTTGTGCGGCGGCCTTTGCCGCCTGGTCAAGCTTGCGGCAATCCGTCGCCGCGAGAATCTGCTCGGCCTCGATCAGTGCGGAGTTCACGCGCATCCCGACGGGGTTCGCAATCTTCGCGATGACGCGGGCGCAGACGGCCGGCTGCTCCTGGGGGTCGTCCCACAGAACGGCCGCCAGAATCTCCAAGTGATCCGGCTGCACGCTCTCGGCTCCGTTCATCCATGCGAACGCTCGCGCCACTTTCACGGCTTTCACCTGCCGGCGGTCGCCGGGAACTACTCCTTCCTTCGCGAGGTCGCGAATGATGGTTTCCATGGCCTCGCGCCCGGCCGCACTCCATGGAAGGCCGGCGGCCTCGTAGGCTGCGGCCTCCAGTTCAACCGGCGTGACGGTCGTTGAAAGGTCCGGCGTTAGGTCGGCATCCCAGAGCAGCCGCGCCCGGCCGGCCTGGGTCGCGATCGGCCGAACCGTGCGACGCAGAACGAACCGATCGAAAAGCGCCCCGAGTTCCTTTCCCGTCTCCGGGTTCGGCCACTCGTTGGAAGCGGCCACGCAAAGCTTGAGCGGAACCTTGCGCGCCACTCCGTCGCCGGCGTCGAAGGTCCGCTCGTTCAGAATCCGCAACAGCGTGTTGAGGATCGCGCTCGAAGCCTTGAAGATCTCGTCCAGATAGGCGAAATCGGCCTCGGGAAGTTTGCCCGTCGTGATGCGTAGGTACTTGTCGGCCTTCAGTCCGGCCACGCTCACGGGCCCCATAATCTCTTCCGGTACCGTGTACTTGTTGAGCAGCGCGGCGAACTTCGAACCGCCGGCCCACTTCATGACGGAATCGAGCATGAGCGATTTCGCGCATCCGGGCGGCCCGACTAGAAGCGCGTGTTCCTTCGCGATCAGGGCGGTAAGGATCAAGTCGATCTCCTCGTCGCGCTCGATGAGTTTGGCCGCGAGTTCGCGGCGGGTGGTCATGAATTTGTCGCGCGTGGTCATGCTGGCCTCGTGGTGAAAAGCGGCCGGCAAATCGCCGGTCTCTACTGATGGAATCGGCGTCAATGAACGGTCGCCGGCGTGGGGCTTCATCCTTCAAAGCCCTGCACCGGGGACCGCTACACTTCCACCGCGTCGAACAGGTTCGGCCCCTGAGTTCTGGCCGCCACTCCGGCGGGAACTTCGGCCGCCGTCGCGCCTCCGCCTCCTCCGCTCGCCGGCTTCGGGGTCGGCCGTCCGATCTCCAGCACCTTCGCCCGTAGCTTCTCGACGGCCGTCGCGAGTGAGATTTCCAGTCGCGCCTTCTGGTCACCGAGCAAGGCGGCGTAGGCTTCCACCTTGAACCGCGCCGTGCGAATCTTCTCGGCTGCGCGCTTGATGGTGTCCGGCCGCGTGTCGGTGCCGAAGTCTTCGACGGCGTCCTCGTGTTCCGCGATCAGGCTGGTGAGACCGGCCGCGACCGAATCGCGTACGCTCCGTTCCGTCTCCGGGTTACCCTGGCTCACGGCGAACCGTACAACCGACCCGTTGATTCCACCTAAGAAGCGTTGAACCTGGTCGATCAGGGCGGCGTGTCGCTGCGGCACAAAGTAGCAGCCCCCCTGCGGTCGGATCGCGAATAGGTCGCCGTTCCGTTCGATGATGCGTTGCACAATGTTCGTCACGTCGGCGGCGGTGCGGTTCTCGGTCGCCTTGTCCAGTTCCGCCCGTGCGGCCTCCGCAAGCTGTTCGTGGTCGCAAGCGATGCGGCCGGTGTGCTTGTCCAGTGTGAGAACGGTTTCAAGCGCGTAGTGAAACTCGGTTCCGACCTTGCTCTCCCTGGTGAATTGGAAAGCGATCGTCCGGGCATCCTCGGCGGTCTGGCGGATCACGCGGTTATCGTCCAACTTCTTCAGCGCCCGGCTGAAGGCGGTACGGGGGGCGAATTCGCGGGCGATCGACGAATCGAGTCCGGCCTCGCGGAGCGCGGCCACAAGTCCGGCCTGGGTCGTGCCTGCACACTTCCACGCGATCACCTCGCCCAGCGGAAGTAGAAGAGAATCGGCCATTGAAGCACCTCATGTTGGGGTCCGGCGGCCGCCGGCTTGCCCTCCTCAGCCCGCGCTCGTCTCGCGGGGTGGGAAGGGAAAGCCCTTAGCCTTGCATGGCGGCCTGTAGTTCGGCCTCCGTGAATAGGTCCGGCTCCTCGTGAACAGCGCGGCCTGGTCCGATCCGTCGCCGGGCCGTCGGCCGGCTGCGATGAGTGCGGCCGCGAGTTCGGCTCCGATCTGGGCTCGGCGTTCCTCCAGTGCGGCAAACTCGTCTCGAAGCCGTCGGATGACGTCGGCCGGCTCCTCGTCGATAAACAGTGCGGTGAGTCCGGCGACTACAACCGCTTCGACCTGGGCCGCGATGCGTCCGGCCTCGTCGGCCTCGGTGAGCGCGGCTCCATCGCTCGAATCGGATTCGAGCAAGTTGAAGACGAACGCGCGGGCATCGTCGCCGGCCTCGGTGATGGCTTCGCGTTCGGCTCGCGTGAGAGTGTTCATCGGTCGGCCTCGTGGGGTGAATGGGGAAGGCCGCGCGGCGAGTGCCGCGCGGCATGAATGGGAAGGCGTCAAGATGCGTCTGCGGCTCGTCGCTTGATCCCTGGTATGGCATCGCGGCAAAGCTCGTAGGCGCGGCCGATGTGGTCAAGCGCGTCGTCGTCCAGCGCGGAGTCGATGGCCATGAGGTGACGGCGGGCCTCCTTCAGGGCTGCGATGGCATGCTCGGTGAAGCGTGCTGCGAGAATGTGGGGGTTCGTCTCGGTCTGCATCGGTCGGTGTGGGATGTTCATCGGTCGGCCTCGGGGTGCGAGTCCGAAGCGGGCTCGCTGCAAGGGGTTCGGTGTCAATGCTGCCCAGAATGCTCCACTTCCGGCGCAACGGCTTTTTGCGCGGCGCAATCGGGTTTTGCGCGGCCGTTGCAAAAATCGGCCCTTCGGCCCTGCTCGGCACCTAGCTAGGTGACAACCCTGCAAACTCGGCCCGTTTTTCCGACGCGCGACCTCCGATGCTGTGAGAAGTGCGGTTGTGCGCGGCTTCCGGCCTCATGTGGTCGGTGTCTGCGCACACTCGGCCGGTGCGGCCTCTGAATCTCGAGAAGTGAAAGACCTTGAACGGACGCGCGCGTGCGAATGCGGCGGCCGCTGCCGTTCTGCAGGACGCAACCGGCGGCCGCTGAGCCTGTACTACACCAACAAGCAAGACCAGGACCAGGAGCCACGCTCCGCGATAGCTCCGCGATAGCTCCGCACGTGCTGACCCGCCTGCCCACACCGAGAGCCGTCCGTCCGGGCTTATCCACCCTCGAATGGCTTGCCCCACGTGTAGAGCGTTGGAGCATGGCCAGCAGCCCCCCGCCGACCGCCGAAACCGGGCCGGAACGGGTATATTCTTGCCATCCCCCCAGGGGGTCGCGGGGCGAGGGGGGAACGCTTAAGCTCCGTTCGCCGCTCTCTCTCGAAATCTGCTAGCGCAGAACTGCGATCGGCGTGCAGAACGCGGCGAGTTGGCAAAACCGCCCGGGCGGTAATGCCAGAATTGTTGCCACACGCCCCAGGGGTTGGATGGCCGTACCGACTGCCTTATCTGTTTCTTTCGATCAAGTTGGGAGGATGTCCGGGGCTGATCTCTCCGTGGAGGCCAGCGTCTACACCGCACGAACCTCGGCCGCTTGGTCCGTTTTGAAGTGTGACACCTTGGCACATCAGGCTCGGGGGGCCAAAGGAACTCGGTCTGCCGCAAGAGACCTTCCTCAGCTGAGTTACGGCCGCGAGGTCGCGGGCACCGGCGATCATGTCGTGTAAAAACGGGTCGGTTCTGCAGAGTCGGCAGCAAGCTGCGGCGTCGGAAAAATGGAGTGTTTTGCGCGGTGAGGAACCTTGGTGTCAGAGCAGTAGCACGGGCCGGTTTTTCCGACGGTCGATCAAAACCGCCCGGGCGGTTTTGAAAACGCGGGAGGGACAACGGACGCCAATTGCACTGAGCGACGACCTAATTGTGTATCTATTGTTGAAATGCGAGTGTTATGAGGATGTAACCAATTGCTTGGGGTTGGATCAGGCGGAGGACACTGGTGTCGGAGTTTGGAACCAGAACTCATTGATCGAGGTTTTTGGCGTGACCAGTTCTCGAGAAGTTTCGGGTATAATTTGGCCATCGTGGAAGTCATCAAGAAACATGACGACGAACAGGTGCCACACCGAGCAATCGCGGCCGGTTCCGGGAAGTTGAGCGGCGAATCAATTTCAAAGGTCGGCCTCGGGCGCGAACTAAGCTCAAACTCAAAGCGAGTCCTTCGGCGGCCCTTGGCTAGCCGAACGGATCGGTCCATGGAGGTAGCGGAATGAACCAGGCACGTAAACGGCGGCCAGAGGAGCCCGTGCGGGTCACACCTCGCGAGTTCATCGAAGCCTGGCAGAGTTCCGCTTCGGTGGCCGAGGTCGCGAAGAAGACTGGTATGCGGAAGAAGACGGTCCGCGTGCGGGAGTATCGGTATCGGAAGGCGGGAATCCCGTTGAAGCAGTTTGAGCCGGTCGAGTTGCCGGACTGGGACGAACTGGCAGACTACGCCGCGTCCCTGGTGCCGGAACAGGATGGCTCATCCAATGCCCAGGATCCGGAACGCGAGGTGCCGATGGAGAAGACTGCTCCGCAAGCAGAGGGAAGCCTTACTATGCCCGGCCAATTGTCCAAGATCGAAGCGTAACAGCCCTTTCGCTCGCGACTCCCACGACTGGAGCGTGGCGAGAATCGGGACATGGTCGTTTTTTGGGGTCGCTTCAACGGCTTGCTTGAGAAAATCTGCGATCGCCGAGATTTGGGCATTCCTCCCAAGGTCTACGGAGAACCCTCGTTCTCGTCCGGCACTCGCTAACTGTGCCGCGTGTGCGAAAGGAGCGGCCTCGTAAGGTTACTCTTGCGCGCGAATTGTGTTGCCGGTATTGATGGGTAATTGGTGCCTTCCTTGGCCTTAGTCGCTCTTGGGGCCGGTGCAGGCAGACCCTTGTTCGGAGAAATGCTGTACGAATCCGCAAGTGACTTCACGGATCTGAGAAGCCGCGGGGCCGACATCGTCGGAGAAACTGCACGGAGTCTTATGAAGGATTGGCTAGATTAGTTTCACCGCCTCCCGGTAACCGCGGCAGACGGTCCCGACCCCTTGCTCCACACGTGACTGGGAGAGGTCGAGTGACGACGCGACGACCCACGCACGAGGACTCGTTGATGTCCGACAACGACGAAACTCGCACCGTAGGTGCTCTTATGCCGGACCTCACAGCGCACTCGCCAGGCGACGCGCCTTTGTTGATCACCGGCGACTTCCAGCAGTTGAACGAACCTAACGACTGCGAGACAGTTGCCACACCGCCAGGTGTAGCCCACTTGACTGGGCGGGCGACTGTGGTTGTCCCCAGCTATACGATCGTCGACGAACTCGGTCGCGGTGGAATGGGCGTCGTCTACAAGGCCCGTCAGCAGAAACTGAACCGGACCGTCGCTCTCAAGATGGTGCTCCGTGGGGCGCACCTCACCCCGACGGACCGCGCCCGGTTTCTGGCCGAGGCTGACGCGGTGGCAGCGATCAAGCACCCGCATGTGGTGCAGGTGTTCGAGTTCGGGGAGCACGGCGGGCAGCCGTACTTCGCCATGGAGTTCCTGGACGGCGGGAGCCTAGCAGGCCGCATCAAGGACGCGGGCCGGTTGCCCCCGCCGGATGCCGCAGTGATGGTGGAGAAGATCGCCCGCGGGGTACAAGCGGCGCACGATTTGGGCATCGTCCACCGTGACCTGAAGCCGGCGAATGTGCTCCTTGACACGGCCGGCGAGCCAAAGGTGACAGATTTCGGGCTCGCGAAACGCGTTGGCGGCGGCGATCTGACGCACACCGGCGTGATCATGGGAAGCCCACACTACATGTCACCGGAGCAGGCCGGCGGGCAGACGAAGTTCGTCGGCCCTCCGGCGGACGTGTGGGCTCTCGGGGTAATCCTTTACGAATGCCTGACCGCAAAGCGACCGTTCGACGCGGATAGCGTGGATACGATCCTGTCGCGCGTGCTGCTGGAAGAACCGACCCGCCCGCAGAGGCTGCTGGCGTCGATCCCTCGCGACCTGGAGCTGGTCTGCTTGAAATGCCTGGAGAAGAACCCGGTCAACCGCTACCAAACGGCTGGCGAGTTGGCTGACGACCTTCGCCGGTTCACTGAGAATCGACCAACCAGCGTCCGTCCAGCCCCTCTGCGTGAGCGAGCATGGCGATGGTGCCGCCGCAACCCAGTCGTGGCCGCGGCCCTTGCCGCAGTGGCGGCCAGTTTGATAATCGCCGGAGTAATGGCTTGGTTCGTCGTAATTAACGCTCGGCAGGCGGAGGGCCAAGCCCTCGAACTGGCCGACGAGCAGCGAGACCGGCTGTGGACCTCGCTCGTCGAACGGGCCCGGTCCGAGCGGAGACTTGGGAACCGCACCCAGGCGCTCGCGTCGTATCAACAAGCGCTCTCGATCAAGTCGGACTCGGGACTGCGACCGGAGATTATCGAGACGATCACCAGTCCGGCCGTTCAACTCATTGACGAGATTCCATATGCGTATGTGCGGTCAATCGAGTTCAGCGCTGACCGACGACTCGTCGCGGTCAGCGCGGAGCACGCAACCGAGAAGACGGTGACGCCGACAGGTCCGAATTCCTCATCGACCACGCCGCGCCGTGTGGTTGAAGTACGCGAAGTCGCGACCGGCCAAATGCTCCGTCAGCGGTTCGATTGCGCGGCCGTCGGATTCCACCCCGACGGGCGGCAATTGCTGGTCTGCGACGCACCGAATTGGTTCCAGGATGGCACAGCGAGCTTATGGGACTACGTCACAGATACGGTCCGCCAGTCCTTCCCATCCACCATCTGGCACGGGCAAGGGAGGTGGATGTTCAGTGCCGACGGAAAGTACCTGGCGGTCAAAGTCCAAGATGCGGTTCGAGTCTGGGACGTGACTACCCAGGCGGAGGTACCAGTTCCACCGCCGGACCGGGCCTTCTACCGCCTTCAGGAACCAGGCGGTCCTCTGACAGCACAGGAGCCGACAGTTGCGATGCCTCCTGGAATGAAGCTCGTCGAAGTCTGTACGGCTGCCCCGAGGGCGCTCGTCGAGGCCGCGCCAGGGAAGGACACGCCAGGGCAGTTCGCCCTATGGGATACCACCGTCGGCAAGGAAATCGGGCGGTTGCCAGTCTCGTTCGGACTGCCGGTGTTGAACAAAATCTCCCCGGACGGCCGGTTCCTCGTCTTCCGCGACGTGCACGACCGGAGCCTTCTCCGGGTGTGGGACTGGATCGCAAATCGACTATCGGGGCAGTGGGCGGACCCAGGTCCTCGCAACATTCCCTTCGTTGGAATCAAGCCAATGGAGGTGCATGATGCTTCGCTGATCAGCGCCATCGGCAACCGAGGCGGGCGGGGGATGCTCCGGGTTTGGGATGCTGATAACCTCGCCCTGTTGGTCGCCCTGCCCGACGCCGGGGAACACGGCGGCTTCGGAATCGGGGCCGAAAGCAATCACGTCTTTGTGACGTCCGGTCCGAGGTTGGCCGGCGACGAAGTGGGCGCAGACGTTACGAGCCAATTTGTCATCGATGGCGACCCCGTGACGTTTCGTTCCACCCGGGTTCAGTTCTGGGGGTTCAGTCGCCCGACACCGGCATACAACTTTTTTTCGGCCCCCAAGTCAGTGTCCTTCGACGCCGCGGGCAAACGAGTTGCGATCGACGACACCCTGTGGGCCGTCCACCGACGTCCGACCGGGGCAGACCTCCGTCTGCTCCTGGTCCACCCACGCGGGTTCAAGCTCGCTCCCGGATTGGGCAAACGCGTTTGGGCCGTTGCCCCGCGAGAGACGTTGCCCAAGTCTCCCGCTACCGTCTGGCAGTTCACTCCGGAAGAGCGAGAATGGACTCTCCCAATGAACGAGCATCCCGCACTCACGATTGAGGCACAAGATTCGTACCGGAGATACAAAGAACAAACATTTACGGGGCAGGTTTCATTTTCAGCCTCACGCCACGTGATTAGTTCGGATGGCACACTTTGTTTCCGGACGATTGACCGGCAACTGAAGAGTAGTCGGCCTAACGATGTATTAGGAAACGTGAGCGAGCCGAACGTGGCAGTAGAATTGATTAACCTCGACACCCGAGCCCGACTCCGGACGTGGAGTTCGGGGGATACGGGGTCCGGTTCATTCAAGCAATTCGACACACAGTTCCAGATCAGCCCAGACGGACGCTTCGGGGTCGTCACGCCGTCGCAGGCATCGTGCCAAATTCTAGACCTCGTGAACGGCGGAACGCATGCCGGATTTCCTGATGTGGCGGTCAAGGAGGCTGTTTTCAGTCCTGATAGCCAATTTCTTGCGGTACGAGGCGGGAAGGCCTCAAAAATAACAGTTCACAGCATTCATGCGAAACAAGTCCTCGGGTCGTGGGGATCCGACCTCACCACGTTAGGGGTCTTTGCCGTCGCTCCGGGTGGGGCGATGGTCGCTTCGGGCGGGCGTGATCGAGTGATCCGCTTGTGGGACACGAAGACAGGACAGCAATTGGCGCACTGGACAGCCCACGCGGGCGGACTGACGGCTCTCGTCTTCAGCCCGGACGGGGGCACCCTCTACTCAGGTGGAGAGGACAACACCCTTAAACTTTGGGACCTCCCGCGGATCCGCGCCGGACTTCTTGCTCTCGGGCTTGGCTGGTGAGCGGACCAAGCGATTGAGACTGCCTCCTGACAACCTCCGAATCAGAAAGTCTTTTTTGACACACCACCGAGTTAATCTCCACTTACTGCGAAGCGGTGCAGGACTGCCCTTGCTCCACCGTCAGTTTGCCAGCGGAGGGCGAACGGCCCGATGCCGGCGAGGCCGACTTCGGTTTTTGTAGGGCGGGACCGGAGGTTCGGGCATCGGGTTGGAACCAGCCGAAAACGGAGTTGAACCTGCCCAGCTAAAGTGGGAGAATCGTGTCGGTCATGACTTGCCTTCAGATTTGGGTTGAGCCACCTTCACTATAACCCATCCACGACATACATGGATTCATTCGGCCCTGGGCCGACAATCGGGGCACTTCCACGAACGTCGGTGTGGCGCTTCCGAGGCGTCATCTTCGATGCCACTCAAACATCAGCACCGGGAGGGTTCGATGGTGGTCTCCAACTCGCGGGCTCGGCGTGGCGGAGGGCCTTACTCGACAACTCGACAACTCGACAACTCGACAACTCGACAACATCGACAACATCGACAACTCGACAACATCGACAACATCGACAACGCACCTGCCACCTACGCGACCGGAAGGGGATACTCACCATCCCATCCCGGAGTCTCGCGCATGGTTCACGTCAGCTTCGGCAAGATGCTCACCGCGTGCTCGACACCGCCCTGCGGCGACGCAATTGAAGCGTTCGTCCACCGTGTGACCGGCGAAGTGTTATTCATCACCGAGGGCGATGAAGCCGCCGCTCAGCACTTCTGCGAAGTCGCTCGCAACCTGGCGAATCTCTGCACAGCCCTGGTGAAGTCCTTGGATTGGCTCGCGGTGCCGAAGCACAACGGGCCGGTGATCGAGTTGAAGGCGTTCATGCTCGCGTGGTGCGACGAGAACGGATTCACAGTGGATTAGCTGGAGAAGCGGATGCCGCGTCGGAAAAACCGCCCCTCTTTGGACGGCGAGAGACCAAGGTTACGCAACCGATCGAAGTACTCGATTTTTCCGACGGCTATCCCATTACAGGAGGCTGCGTATCGGCGTGCCTTCCGATAGCGGATAAGGACGGCCTTCGGGAGTCATGTAGCTCGTCTGGTCGGGATGGTAGCCCAGCGCCTGAAATACAGTGGAATGGATGTCGGCTGGAGTGATGGGGCGTTCCTTCGGCAGCCCGCCTGTTCGATCCGACTCGCCGATCAATTGGCCGCCGCGGATACCGCCCCCGGCCATCACGACCGAATAGCATGCCGGCCAGTGGTCGCGTCCGGCCTCGGCGTTGATGACGGGTGTGCGGCCGAAATCGCTCATCCACAGAACGAGCGTCGTGTCGAGCAATCCGCGAGTCTCCAGGTCTTCCAGCAGCGCCGAAAAAGCCAACTCCATCGGAGGGACGAGCGTCTTTTTCATCCGACCGAAGTTGTCCTTGTGCGTATCCCAGATGATGCTTCGGCCGTTCATCGTGGTGACGAAACGCACGCCAGCCTCAACCAGCCGCCGCGCCAGCAGGTGCGATTGCCCCCATCGGTGACGACCATAACGATCGCGGACTCGTTCCGGCTCCAGACTCAGGTCGAACGCCTTCTGCACTTCCGGAGAGGACATCATCGAGAAGGCATTGCTCTGATTCACGCCGTGGTCGGGCGGTATCGTGTGCTCAGCCCGCTTTGCTGTCCCGTCAAGACGGCCGAGCAGTGCTCGGCGTTCATCCAGTCGAATGGGGGTCATGTCGACTTCGAGGCCGATGTTGGGTAAGCAGAAGTTCGGAGCGTTCGGGTCGGCGTTCACCACAAGCGGGTCGTGCTTTGCGCCCAAGCACCCGCCATACTGCCCCGGTGTGATGTAAACCGACGAATCACACGACGGTTCCGGCGTGATGACGTAGGGCGGCAGGGCGCTGCTGTAGCCGTCGCGGCGGGCAAGCCAGCCGACAAGAGTGCCGAAACTCGGCAGGTCGGTCCGGGTCGGGTTGATAAGAGTGTCGTCCCTCTGGTAAGGCCGGCCCACAATCGACCAGTACATCCCACCGTTGTGACTTGAATGGCGATGGTGTACGGTGCGGATGATCGAGAACTTGTCCGCGTGCCGGGTCATGTGCGGCATGAGTTCGGAGATCCGAATCCCCGCGACGTTGGTTGCGACCGGTTTGAACTCACCGCGAACCGTGTCCGGGGCGTCCGGCTTCATATCCCAGAGGTCGAGGTGGCTGGGAGCGCCGCAGTTGTAGATCATGATGACCGACCGGGCCTTCGCTTTCTCGCTCGGTCGTGAAGTGGCACCGGCACGGAGCAAATGCGAACTCAGGAGCGAGAGCGCTCCGAGGCCGCCGGTACGCAGGAATTGACGACGATCACTCTGGGGACCGGATTCCTGGGAATGGAGCGGAGTCATCTGGCAGACCTGGTGCGTGCGAGGAAGATTCGGGTAGGCAGGGAGTCGAGTGCGGTCGAGCAGTTGGTGTCTATCACCCAGCAACGATCTTGCTCGACTTCGACGCGGTTGTCAATCTTTGACGGCCCGTCGAGCTTCGCTTTATCGGAGACTATTCGAATTAGCGCCACACCAACTCGTTCGATTCGACGGACGGGCGGATGGGTCCGCGCGGCGACCCAGATCGCGATTGATCTCCCGAAAGCACTGAGAAGTCTCCTGGCAATGCACCAGCGACTGGCTCACGTGGGCGGCGACGGCGGGTTGAAGACCGCCTCGGTGCTGCTCAGCGACTGCGCCAGCGCGACGCGGCACCGCCTCGACCCGTGGTCGTACCTCCGTGGCGAACTCGATCGACTCGTCGCCCGTTCCGCCGGCCACGACGTGGGCGACCTCCTCCCTGACGCGTGGGGCGACCGTTACAGCCGAACGGATTGACGCCTGGCCCTTCTCCGGGCCGAGCGGTGTCCACAGCCGGTCACTTCTTCTCCCGCGGCGGCGGGGCGACGTGCGGCGAAAGGCGGTCCGTCTCGGCACGCCACCGCACGGCCTCGGCCTTGTCGCCGCTTTCCTCCGCCCGGCGGAGCAGGTCGGTCGCCAACCGGAGCTTGTCTTTCTCGGCGGCGGCTTCGTACTCGGCGCGGAGCCAGTGCAGCTTGTCCGTGGCGACGTAGCCG
>JAYTGN010000166.1:0-5476 GCA_043733485.1 Gemmataceae bacterium | reverse complement strand
GCGTTGTCCTCGCGGAAGGCCAGGAGCGGCACCTTGCGGAACTCCGCTTCTTCCGCGAAGAGCCGGAAGCCCGGATCTTCCGGTGCTGAAGCGACCACTTCCACGAGCGGCCCCGGCAGGATGCCGTTGCCTTCGGCATAGAGCAACTTGTTGTAGTTCTCCTTGGCCGCCGCCGCGTTCGGCCCGAGGCCGATGACCAACCCGCCGCCGCGCTTCAAATGCGCTTCGAGCTTTGCGACCATCGCCGAGGTGACGGCGGGAAGGTCGCAGAGGAAGATGCAATCCGCGCCGGCGGGATCGCCCACATCCGGGTTCGCGAAGTCGGCCGGCGAGAGGATCCACCGTGCGTCCGTCGTTTCGGGCCACTTCGCGCCGGGACGGTGCAGCCGCGCCGGCGTCTCGCTCGGCTTCACTCCCGGCGGCACCAGCGACCGCGCTAAATGCTCGCCGGCTCGCCGCAATCGCTCGGCCTCGCCCTTCTTCCCATCCACGATCATCGTGTGAAGCCCGGCCCGCACCTCCACGGCCAACGTCCGCACGTCATCCGCGAGAAGTTCGTCGCCATCCATCAGTTTCACTTGAACGACGTGAATGCCGCGACTCAGGAAGCCGGTGCGGGTGCCTTCCAAGTTGAAAGTCACCGACGCTCGGCCGCCTGCGGGCACGGCATCGATCACCCGCGATTCCACGGAAACGAGATTGTCCGAACCGGAGGCCGACGGGCGGCCGAGGAGCAGTTCGACCCGCACGAGTCGGCGTTCGGTCCGCCCGTGGTTCTGGACCGTCGCCGTCACGATGGCCGGGGAATCGACCAGCGGAAGCGGGTCCCCGAGGGTCAAGTCCGCGATGGCGAGGTTGTCCACGTCCGCCTTGGCCACGTCCACGATCACGACTTCGGCCGCACCTTTGCCGTCCTTCCCCTTGAGAATCTGCGCCCACACTTCCGGCGTCGGCGTATCCGGGTGCGGCAGCGCACTCGCCCACGCGGAACGCTGCAGGTCCGTGAAGAACGTGACTTGCCGGCGCGGGTACGATCGCGGCGAACGAGCCAGGGCATCCGCCACGACGGGCAGTGCCGGTGCCGTGTCCGCGGCCGCGTGAGTCGGCTTGAGCTTGCTCAGTTCCTTGAGCACTTTGTCGTGGGCGTTCGAGGGTCCGGGCACGATCGTTTGCGGGGTGCCGCCGAGGTAGATCACCGAGTACCCGTCGCCCGCGTTCCCGTTCTTGACGAGTTCCTCGGCCTGTGAAATGGCTTTCTCGAAGCGGGTGCGGCCGTCGTCGGTTCGCGCCGTCATGCTCAGAGAACCGTCGATTACGAGAACGTGATGCGTGCGCGGCACCGTGGAAACGGAATCGACTTGGCCCGGCTTCATGCTCTGCCACAGCTCCTCGGCCCAGTCCGTGGCCGCGAGCATGGCCAGCAGCGGCAGCAGCAGTGCGAGCGTGCGGAGCGCCAGCAGCAACCATTGATCGACGCGGCGGCGATGGCGGCGTTCGGCCGCGAGGAGAAACCGAATCGCGGCCCACGGCACGATCTGATAGCGCTTGCGGAACAAGAGGTGAATGAGCAACGGCACCGCGAGTGCGGCGACCGCAGCCCCGACCGCCAGGACCGGACTGAACACGGCAAACAGCGGGTACGTCATGAAGCCAGCATCCGGGTGCGCAACGCGACCCACTCAGTATGGCGGAACGCGACGTGCAGGGCAACGGCCCGGGGAAAGGTGTTACGGCGAGGTTACGGGAAGTGCCGTGCGGGGCCACTCGGGAGTCAGGCTGCCACACTCCGCAGTTCGCAGTTCGCACGAAGCAGCGTACGCTCGGGGATGCTGGTAGCAATCGACAGCACCGTGAGGTCCGAAGCCTTGCGCGGGCCGTTCGCCAGTTCACTTTGCAGCCAGACGATCGCGAATCTCTTCGGAGGTGCGACAACCCTTCTCGCTCAGCTTGGCTGAATCGGCTTCTATCTGAGAGAGCACTTTGTCATCTTCTCTGACGGCGTCCGCATGACGGAGTGTCGCAAAGTTCGACGGCGCGACGGTACGGTTTTGCACTTTCTTGGCATTCGCCATTCCCACGACGGTTACGGTGGCGCAAAATAGGTTGACTTGCCGGATTGCGCATTGAGTGAAGGGTTCGAGCGGTTACCCAGCCGACTCGACCTTCTGCGTCTATTTCGGCAGTGCCTCGTTCTCCCAGCGTTTACCGCCAGTTGCATCGACACCACGATTACCCCTGCCTGGTTCTCAAAATGCGCCTTTTGAAACGCTCGTTCCGGGCCCTGAAGAAGAAATTCCGCTCGCGGAGGGACGGCCTCAAGACCCTCTGGAAAGACTCGCTCCGCGCCCGGTTCTTTCGGACGATCGAACTGCTGGAAGAGCGCACCCTTCCGGCGGCGAGCCCGTTCTCGGTGGAGCCGGCCTTCGCGTCGCGGGTTGCCGTTCTCGGCGATGCTCACGCCGCGATCGATCCGCTGCCGGCGCCGAGTACCCTCTTCTCGCCGACCGCGTCCGCTCCGAATCAAGTCGTGTTCATCGATAGTTCCATCGCCAATTACCGCGATCTGGTCGCTGCGGCCGGAAACGACGCGATCGTCCTCGAGAGCCACTCCGACGGCGTTCGACAGATCACCGACGTTCTGCGGAATCGCACCGGGTTGGACTCGATTCAAATTGTGTCGCACGGCGCCTTCGGCCAGTTGCTCCTCGGCAACACCATCCTCGACAGCGATGCGTTGAATCGGGACGGCGACCAACTTGCGGTGTGGGGTCAAGCGCTGAAGGCGGATGGCGACATCCTTCTGTACGGATGCGAAGCGGCACAGGGGCCCGGCGGCGTGCAGTTCGTCAGCAGCATCGCGCTGGCCACGGGTGCCGACGTCGCGGCATCCACGAACCCGACCGGCAGCGCCGCTCTCGGCGGAGACTGGAACCTCGAATACCGCACCGGCCCCATCGAAGCCGCGACCCTCGCTCCGGCCGCATACGGCGGGTTGCTCGGCATCGACCTTCCCACCTACATCCAGGATCTGCTCGGGTCCTACTCCGCCAGTTTCGACGTGACCGAACCGCTGATCGGCTCCGCGGACCTCGGCGGCTTCCTCAATTTGAACAACCTGACGCTGACGGCCCACGCCACGCTCGGCGCGGGCGGTTGGTCGGGGACGGTCGAACTCTCCGCGACCTCCGCCACGCTCTTCCCCGGTTCGAGTTTCAGCGCCGCGCTCACTGGGGATGCACCGGGCCAAGCTGCGATCACCGGCACGTTCACGATCGGGGCCGGGTTCGAACTCACGGTTGCGAACTTGACGCTGAATCTGGGCGAAGCGCTGACGATCACCGCGACCGACACGAACTTGACGTACAACCCGAGCGGCTCCGGCGTTCAAACCCTGGTCACGATTCAGAACGCGACGGTGTCGTCCGAGCAGTTTGCCGGGATGCCAACCGCGACGCTCGACAACTTCGCGCTGCGCACAGATGGATTCTCGTTCGACACGTTCACGCTGGCCTCCGCCGCGGGAAGCAGCCCGGGCATCGATGGCTTCCTCACCACGACCGGCGTCACGCTCACGGCCTCGGCCTTCGACGTGACGTTCGGGACCACGCCTACGATGAGCGGCACCGTCGGCATCGCGATCACGGGCCTGACGCTGTTCCCGGAAGGCGACTTCATCCAGTTCCAATCGACGGGCGTGACCGCCTCCTACAGCTTCGCGAACTTCAACGGGACCGATTCGACCGGCCACTTGAGCGTCACGATTTCCGGCTTCCAGTTGAACCTGGGTGAAGCTCTCGTACTCCGCGCGGACGCCGACGTGACAATCACACCCGGCGACCAAGTGCTTGCGACAGTCGCGAGCGCCACGCTGAGTTCGCCGCGGTTCGCAAGCCTCGGCACGGTCGCCGTGACCAACCTGGAGATCACGCGATCCGGATTCTCGCTCGGCAACCTCTCGTGGGCGAGTACGGGTGCCGTCTCCATCGGCGGCGACATCTTCACGTTGGCCAGCGTGGCCGTGACGGTGAGCAACTTCGCGCTCGACTATCTGAAGCCCGCTACCGAATCGGTGACGTGGGCCAGCAGCACGAACATCGTCCTCGGCCACGTTCCGACGAACCTTCCCGATGTCGTGATTACGTCCACGCCCAGCAGCGGGATCACCAGCGAACTGACGCCCGGCAGCGACTACACCCTCGTGCCCGGCACGGGCGGCGTCGTCCGCGTGATGTTCACCGGTCACACGCCGGCGGTCGGCGATGCGATCGTCGTCTCGTATGGGTACGCCGCGGTGGCGGGCTCGATCAGCTTTGCCGCGACCGGCGTCAAACTATTCCCCAACATCCCCGTCTTGAACGTCTCGCTCGGCTCGCTCTCCGGCTCGTTCAACTTCGGCGACCTCGATGCACCCGGCCGGATGAACATCCACATCGGCGATCTGAACATCCCGCTCGGCGACGCGCTGACCATTGGCCTGGGTTCGGTCGACATCACGCCCGGTTTGCCGACCATGCTTTCGGCCACCGGCGTGACCATCAAAACGAGCCTGTTCTCGGGCTTCCCAGACATCACGCTGCCGACGCTGGACATCACGCAGACGGGCTTCAACCTCGGCACGTTCAGCATCGCGACGACGTCTGAAATTTCGATCGGCAGCTTCGCCACGTTCTCGAACGCCTCGATCCTCGTGACCGGGTTCGCAATCGATAAGACCGCCAGCCCGATCATCGGCGGAACGATCACGGCTACGCTCGGCAGCATGACGCTGTTCCCCGGCAACCCGGTCGTCACCTCCACGATCACGGGCGTGACGAGCACCTTCGACTTCGCCGACATCGCGAACCCCGGCCGCTTCAGCATCGACATCGCCACGTTCTCGTTGACGCTGTTCAACCAGATCACGTTCTCCGCAAGCAACATCACGATCACGCCGGCACTGGACACGATCGCGACGATCGGCCAGGCTTCGATCGCGTTTGCGGCGCTGAACGGACTCTCGCTTGATGTGGCGAACCTCGGCATCCAGCGGAACGGGTTTTCGATCGGCTCCGCAACCGTCACCGGCCTGCCCAATCTCACGCTCGGCAGCATTCTCACACTCACGAGCCCGAACGTCTCGCTCACGAACTTCGAGTACGCACGGGTGCAGCAGAGCGCGTCGGAACCGACCACGTGGGGTGCCGGCACCACGATCTCGCTTCAGCACAAGCCCGCGAGCCTGGCGACCGTGGAAGTGAAGTCCAAAATCGGCAGTGCGGCCGCGACGACGCTCGTGAAAGGCACGGATTACAACCTCGTGAACGTCGGCGGCGTCACACGGATTCAGTTCACCGGCCATACCCCGGCAATCGGCGAGGTGATCACCGCGAACTACAGCTACTTCGGTGCGGACACGCTGACGGGCATCGTCGGACTGAGCGCGGGCGCGAGTTCGCTCAACCTCGGCGGCGCGTTCATCGTCTCCATTGCGAGCGCG
>JAYTGN010000165.1:0-31754 GCA_043733485.1 Gemmataceae bacterium | reverse complement strand
CGAGTCACTCGCCCATCGCGAAGCCGCAAGCCGCCGATCTCTACTTCTCTTTGTCCTTGTCTTTCTCTTCCTTGATCTCGCGCTTCACGAGGTTCAAGTAGAACGTGACCTTGCCTTCCTTCTCGAGAATCTTCTTTTCGAGCAACTTCTCGGCTTCGCCCTTCTGATTGAAGTTGAAGCTGCCGACTTCCTTACTCGAGTTATCGAAGACGATCCAGACGGCTCGCTGCCGAACTTCCTTCGCGGTGCGCACGCGCTTGACGGCTGGCTTCTTGACCTTCGGCGCGGCCTTCTTCTTGACGGCGACCTTCTTCTTTTTCTTCTTCTTAACGCCGTCCTCGTCCTCGTCTCCGCCTTCATCGTCGGCCGGTTCGGCCTCGACATCCGCCTCGACTTCGGCTTCCACCTCGGCCTCCGCGTCGTCGTCCGCCTCTTCTTCTTCGGCCTCGTCGCCCTCTTCCACGACTTCGGCTTCCTTGCTCTCCGCGGCCTCGTTCTGACGCCGCATGTCCATTCGACTCGGGCCGCTCTTCTTCCCGCGCGCCATGCTGGGCTCCTCTCTCGCCTGGATGGGTCGACAACTCGGCTGTTAACCTAAGCTTCGTGGAGGCTCGCGACAAGTGCGCCGCTGCTCATGGGGATTTGCCGACGACTTGGGGCGTGTGGCCCATCTTGCGGAGTTCTTCGAGCACGGCTTCAACGCGGCCGGGCCGAATGAGCAGCGTGCGATCCGAAAGCCGCCCCGCGACTTCTTGGGCGAGCTTTTTCCGTGCGAGGCACTCCTCGGCAAGCACGGCGTCTTCCGTGAGAACGAGGCAAACGCGGCGGTGCAGTTTCGCGGAAAGTCGGGTGCCGGGATTCATGACAGCGTACTCTGTTGATCGAAGATTGAATTGTAGCGAAACGGACACTCACACCTGAAAGACGCCCGTCTTAAACGGCTTGCCTTCGTCGAAGCGCGTGGCCACCTGCACCGCCATGAGCAGTGCCGAGCGCGTGTCCTCGGGCTGCACGATGGCGTCCACCCAGAGTCGGGCCGCGGCGTAGCGCACGTCCGTCTTCTCGTCGTAGCTCGCCTTCACGCGATCGCGCAGGGCCGCCATCTCCGCGGCATCGACCTCCTGACCCGTGCGCTTGAGCGCCTGAACCTGGATGTCCAAGAGCACGCTCGCGGCCTGGTCGCCACCCATGACGGCGTACTTCGCCGAGGGCCAGGCGAAGATGAAGCGTGGGTCGAACGCCTTCCCGCACAGGGCGTAGTTCCCGGCACCGAACGAGCCGCCGGTGATCAGCGTGATCTTCGGCACCACGCTGTTCGAGATCGCGTTCACGAGCTTCGCCCCGGCCTTGATGATGCCGTGCTGCTCCGAGTCTTTGCCGACCATGAAGCCGTTGACGTTTTGCACGAACAGGATCGGCACGCGAAGTTGGTTGCAGTCCATGACGAAGCGGGCGGCCTTCTCGGCGGAATCGACGTAGATCACGCCGCCGAACTGGAGGGCACCCTCGGCAGGCTTCACGCGCTTCTTTTGGTTGGCGACGACGCCAATGGGGATGCCGCCGAGCCGGCCGTAACCGCAGACGAGCGTCTGGCCATACTCGGCTTTGAACTCGTCGAAGGGTGCGTCGTCGAGAATGAGTTTGAGCAGGTCGCGGACGTCGTATTCGCCTTCGGCGAGCCGAGCGGCGTCAGCCGCCGGGTGGGTCCTGACCCGACGACTTACGTCGTTCGGCTCGCCGAGGCGTTTTTCCTCTTGCAGCATTCCGACCAGCCGCCGCAACCGCTCGATGCACGCATCGTCGTCCTTCTCGCGGAAGTCGATGGTTCCGCTGATGCCGGCGTGCATCTTCGCGCCGCCGAGCGTTTCGGAATCGACGACCTGCCCGATGGCGGCTTTCACGAGTGCCGGCCCGGCAAGGTAGAGGCCGCTACCTTCGGTCATGAGCAGCGTGTCGCAGAGAACGGGAAGGTAGCCGCCGCCGGCGACGCAGTTGCCCATGATCGCGGCGAACTGCGGCACGCCCGTCGCCGAGATCACTGCGTTGTTCCGGAAGATGCGGCCGAAGTCGTCTTCATCGGGAAAGACTTCGTCTTGAAGGGGAAGGAAGACGCCCGCGGAATCGACGAGGTAAACGAGCGGCAAACGGTTCTCGAGTGCGATCCGCTGCGCGCGAAGTACCTTCTTGCACGTCATCGGAAAGAACGCGCCGGCCTTGACCGTGGCGTCGTTCGCGACGATCATCGCCCGTCGACCCGACACCGTTCCGATTCCCGTGACCACACCGGCGGAAGGTGCGCCGCCCCACTCGGCATACATGCCCCACGCGGCCCACAGGCCGAGTTCGAAGAACTCCCCGTCCACGAGTTTCGCGATGCGTTCGCGGGCCGTGAGGCGGCCCTTCTCGTGCTGGCGGTCGATGGCCTTCGCGCCGCCGCCGAGGCGAATGATGGCTTCCTGAACGCGGAGTTCTTCGGAGGTCGGCATGAGGGAATTATAGCGTCGGACTTCCGGACATCGCACCCTGCCGCAGAATCGGGTGGCTTGGGGAATTTCGCAGCAGGCGTGATTTCGAAGCCGGTATGTGCTACTCTTTGTTTACAGCCCGAGAGTTCCGCCCCGAAATCGACCGGTGTTCGCCCACCCCGACTCGCGGTAATCGGCCGTAAACCCTGAGTGGAAGGCCGGTAAGGGGAGATGGTGTTGACCTTTTTCCCAAAAGTTCGTTCGACCACGCCGGGCGCGTTCGTAATCCAGGTGGGTGCGGAGCCGTCGCCGGGATACCGTTTGAAGCGGGTGCGCGGGCGCGGTGGCTTCGCCGAGGTCTGGGAAGCCGACTCGCCGCGGGGGCCGGTTGCGCTCAAATTCATGCCCAGCTCGAACACGGCGACCACGGCCCGCGAACTGCAATCCATTCAATCGTTCCAGGCGCTCGACCACCCCTATCTCGTCCAGACCCACGGCGTCTGGAGCGTGCCGGGCTACATCGTCATCGACATGGAACTGGCCGATGGGACGCTGCTGGATCTGATGCTGCTTTACCACAACGATCTGGGGCAGCACATTCCCGCGGAGGAACTCTGCACCTACCTCTGGCAAGTGGCCGAGGCGTTAGATTTTCTCAATGCACGCTGGCATACGCGCAATTCCCGCAAGGTCGGATTCCAGCACGGCGACATCAAACCGAACAACGTACTCCTCGTCAACGACATCGCGAAGCTCACCGACTACGGCCTGGCCACTCCGACGTTCGGTCAATCGACGCCCTGCCCGCGGCACGGCACGCGCGAATACTCGCCGCCGGAAGTCTTCCAAGGCTACCTGACCGATACCTCGGATCAGTTCAGCTTGGCCATCACTTACTGCGTGTTGCGAACGGGGCAGTTCCCGTTCCCAGCGCCACCGACGGGCGACATGCCCAAGTCTTACCACCGACCGCATCCGAACCTCTCGGGCCTCCTACCCGAAGAAGTTCCGATCCTGCTGAAAGCGCTCTCGCCGGTGCCCCAGGATCGGTTCTCGACTTGTGAGGAGATGGTAGCAGGGCTCGTGAAGGCGAACGGACTCAAGTTCGAACGGAACGAGAACGGCCAGAATTGCGTCGTTTCAAATGGGCTCAAAGAACCGAAACGCCAGTCGAGCCGCTGGTTGAAGACGATCACCGACCAACACGATCAAAAGCGAATGTAGTTCAACTCGCGGCGTGGCGGATCCGGTAGAGCGTACCCTTGGTGCGTTCGCCGCCCGGTTCCCCGGCTCGAATCAACTCGGGCGTCACGTCGTAACCCGCCTCGGCCAGCTTCCATCGAAACACCCGCGCCGGCGTCCGATCCGGATCCGTGATGAGGCAGACGCCATCGGGTGCGAGTACCGCTCGCAGCAAGTGTACGAGAGGATCGACCAGGCGCTCTTCGTACATCAGGTCCGAGCCGATCACGACCGGATACTTCACATCGTCCGGCGGCGCGCGAAAGTCGAGCAGCATTTTTTTGAAGGCTTCGTAGCCGTTCAACCGAGCATTTTTCGCGGCGAAGTCTAGCGCGGTTTCATCCACGTCCGAGAAGGTCACGGACAACCCGCGGGCCAGAGCGGCGATCCCCGCGAGGCCGAGCCCACAACCCACTTCCAACACTTCAACCGATTGCGGATTGCTTCCCCAATCTTCCCTCACGACGACCTTGGCCAGCATCCGCGCCGAAGGCCAAAGCTGGGCCCAATATGGAACGTAGTCGTCCGAGGCGCTCGCGGAACGCACCCACGGATGATCGAGCAGTTGATCCCAGTCGCTGGGGTGGTCGATGCGGAAGCGGTAGTCGTCGATGAAGACCGCTTCTCGAATGAGTTCCGAGATGGCTTCGGGCGGTGTGGCGTGAAAGCGAGGAGGCATCGGTGATGGGAACCTGTTTTACTGCTCGTCGGGAATCGGACTGGCTTTTTCCACGGCTCCGCCGGCGACTTTTTCGGGATCCGCGCCGGCATCGCTCGGCTTCGCATCGGGTAAGTCCACGCTCTTCACCTCGGCATCGCCCGGCTTCAAATTCGCCAAGTCTTTCAGGTCGTCCGGCTCGTTCTTGAACGTCATCTTACCGACGGGGTTGCCGGCCTCCCGCGCGAACTGAATCCACTCGCTCCACTTCCAACTTTGCGTGGTGTTCAAGTCGGGCTTCACGACCACGGGTGCGATCTGGTCGAAGTTCGCGAATCGATTCGCCTCGGTGGACGTCCACTTGAGAATCGCCTTGGGATCGAGCCGATCCATCTCCGTGCCTGCGATTTCGATCATGGGTTGTCCTGCTCCGGGCACGGAGGCGAAGACGCAGCGCTCGGCGGAAATCGCGGTGGGAACGAGGCCCGAATTTTTCATGGTGCCGAAGGAGCCGCCCTGAAGTTCGAGGAGCGGCCCACCGAGAAGCGCGGTGACGCGCGAAAGGTGAATCGTCGAGCCGACCGAGGCCGACATGTCGCGGCCGGCGTTCTTGGCGAACACCACGGGGCCGTTGAGCCCGGTGATGCACTGCGTCATTTCCAGCGCGAACGGCCGGCTCACGGGTACGGAAACCGCCCGACCCTTCCCGCGGATCAGGCAACCCGCGAATTTCACTTCGGGGATGCTGCGCATCGCCGGACCGTCCATTTTCATCTCGCGCGTCTCGGCCAGCGAGACCGCCGCCGCGATCTTGCCTTCTTCTTCTTCGAGCGTGAACGTGCAGTTCTTGAACTCGCAACTTCGACCGGCCACGAGCGTGACGGCTGCGACTTGCACCTGATAGTCCGGCCGCTCCGGCTTCACCAAAAAGTGCAGATCCTCGAATGAAACGCGGCCTTCCTTCACCCGGAATATCGATACGTCCACGTCCGTAGTCCGTGCGGGAATCAGGATCGGTTTGAGGTCCTTCGTCTCGGGTTTGAACGTGAGGTGGAATTCCGCGCGATCCGGGGTTCCCTTCAGCGGCTGAATGGTGTGTTGCTCCATCGCGAGCGGGCCGTCGTGGCGAATCAGGATCGTGTCGCCGGAACGTGCCTCGCGCAGGAGCGTCACGAGGTCGGAGAACTCGCGGTGCGGCTTGAGAGTGACATCGGCCGGCGCGTTCGGCCACCAGACGCGAGTCGTGATCTCGGCCGCGGTTGAGGCCGAGGGCGGCCAGATCGGGGCGCTCGCATAGGTTCGGCGAACGCCTTCCTGGGCATCGTGGAACTGGACGCCGATCACGCCGAGCGATTTGTCCTTCTCGGGGAAGATCGCGGCATCCGCACCGGGGCCCGCGAGTGTCAGCCGGAAGGCCGCCCAGGGCTCCGCCGTTCCAAAGGCCGCGAGCAATCCGCTGCTCGAATCCCAGGGTCGCCGATCGAGTTTCACCCAGCCCGATTCTTCGAAGCCCGATGCCTTCGCCACAGACGATGTCTGGGCCACGGCGTAGTAGGCGTTCCGCCGTTCGGCCGTGGCGATCAGCTTCGCCCCGCGCGATTTCTTGGTGTTCCGCACCACGACGCCCAGCGTCTGAGGTTCCATCCCACCCGGAACCTTCGGCTCGACGGAGGTGCCGTTCGCCGGCGCGAAGACGCAGTAGCTCGCCGTCACACGCACGTCCGAGGTTGCGGATTCCTCCACGTCGACGGCCGCGGAATTCGAATCGAGCATGAACGTCGAGCGGTCGAGCCCAATCGCCGTGACTCGCGATTTGGGTTCGGTCGCTTCCTCGGCTTCGTGGAAAACTTGAATGGCGGCGAGGTTCGGTGCGAAGCCGCTGTCCTCGACTTCGAGGCTCGCACGACTCGGCACGCGAAGCCCGATCCAACCGGGAGCAAAGAGGCATCGCGTGAGCTTGACGCGGGGTTCGCCCGATCCGAGGCTTGCCGACACAACGCCCGACTTTCGAGCCTCGCGATCCGGAACGAATTGGCAATCTTGCAGGTCGATCCGCACGGAGTCGAGAAGGAGCAGGCCGGTGAAATCGCCGGTCGGTTCCGGCATCTCCGCGGGCGTTGCGATTTCGAAGCGGATGCCGCGGATCAGCAGCGTGCTCGCCGACACGGTGAGCGTGCCAGTCGTTTCCGATCGCTTCCCGGCGGGTGCGGCCACGCGAACGATCGTGGCCGGCGTTACCGAACCGATCAATTCCAGCTTCGGCCCCGAAAACGAAACGGGCTTGTCGAGTTTGGTCAGATCGTAAGTTCCCGGTGCCAGCTTGACGCGTGAAGCATTGGGGTCGGCCAGCGCGACGGCCAACTCCTCTGCGGTAGCGACGGCACGCTCGTCCGGCGGAATTCCGGGAAGCTTCGTTTGCGCTCCGCCGTCCGAGTAGTTCGAGCCATCGGGTGTCGATACCGTCTGGCCCTTGGCCCACCAAGGCAAGGTCGAAGCCAGATCCGGGCCGCTCGCAGCCACGGCCACCGCCACGATCGCGGCGACGACTGCCGCCGTGGCCGCGACCCAGCTGAGCCGCAATCGCGGCACGCGAGGCAACACCCGATCGTCGGCCATCACCGCCAGGACCATCGCATCGGTCGCGACGGTGTCGAGCGAGATGCGAAGCCGTTCGGCAATGGCCTTGAGGTGCGCGATGAGTTCCGCAGGAGTCTGATAGCGCTTCTTCGGATCCTTCGCCATCATCCGCGCGAGTACCGCCGCGAGTTCGTCCGGAATCGCGGCATTCAGTTCCCGAGGATCGAGCGGGTCGATGTGCTGATGGGCGTACAGCTTCTTGGCCGCAGTGCCTTCGGGCACGGGCGGGCGGCCGGTGAGTGCGTGGTAAAACGTGCAACCGAGCGAGTAGATGTCGCTGCGCACGTCGGCTTCGCGCGGGTCGAGTGCTTGTTCCGGCGAAATGTAATCGAAGGTGCCGAGGGTGACGCCCGATTGCGTGACGCCGCCGTTGACCGATTGCGATTCGAGATGCCGCGCCAGGCCCATGTCCACGATCTTGGCGCGACCATCCGGCGTGATGAGAATGTTCGAAGGCTTGATATCGCGATGGACCACACCGCGCTCCGCGGCATGAGCCAAGCCCGCCGCGACCTGGATCATGAACCGCACGCAATCCCCGGCTCCGACCGGCCCGCGCCAGTCGATCGTTTGCCGCAGCGTGATCCCTTCCACGAACTCGAACGCAATGAAGTGCAGCCCCTGATCTTCGCCGCAGAAGTAGACGCGGGCCACGTTGTCGTGGTCGAGCTTGGCGGCAGCGCGGGCTTCTTGCTTGAACCGCGTCACGCTTTCGAGATCGAGCGCGGATTCGGGGGGCAGGATTTTGAGGGCGACGACGCGGCCGAGGTCGAGGTCGCGGGCCTTGAGTACGGCCGCCATGCCGCCCGCGCCGATTGCCTCGATCAGTTCGAAGTGCCCGAGGCGGCGGCCCGCGATGGAATGAGCATCGCCCACCACGTGCGGGGGAGGTGGAGGAGGCGGGACGTTCAATTTACCGGCTTGCGTGATGACCGTCGGGGAGTCGTCCGTACTCGCGGGCAACGGAATGTGCGACACCATTTCCGCGGCATTGGGGCCGCGCGTCGAGCTCGAATGGCTCCGCAGCACATCCGACAGGGAAGGGTGCATCTCCCCCGACGAACTCGCCGCGTCGGCGCGTTTCGCCGTCGAGGAGCGATCGACAGGGTCGGTGGCCGGGTTCTCCATTCCATTCGTACCCGAGGCGCGGTTGCCGGAGGTCCGTTCCGGTTTCCGCAACAGTGTACCAAAGCCGCTCGGAAGAAATCGGCAGCGAACGCGAAAATCGAGTGAAATGGGACGGCGTCCTGCCCGATTCGAGAGCGAGCATCCGGCTCACTCGGACTAACAACTCGCCGAAGCGAGTAGATCGGATGAGTAAAGTATAGCTTGAGAAAGGCCGGGCTGTCAATTCGGGGGAGATGGGGAACGGAAGAGATTCTCGCACGGGCTCGGCGGACGCATCGGACTTGCGACTTCCGAGGAGGCGTTCCCGCTCGTCATCTCGATTTGACGCGAGGGGTCGCCGCCAAAATGGTTGGACTTGCTAGGGCCGAACTCACCCCGCTAGAGTACTCTAACTCCCAACGCGACCTACCCAGGCGAACCGGCGACGTAAGTCGCCGGGTTCGATCACCCGGCGACTCACGTCGCCGGTTCGCCCAACACTGGCTTTGGAAAGGATTTCCGCCCTTGACCCGCCCCGTCGCCGAACCCGACGAACGCACGGCCCTCTGGCTCGAAGACGTGGCCGAGGCTGCCGAACGCGGTCGCCACGGTCTGCTCGCCCGCCAGCGCCCCGACGGCCACTGGGTCGGCGAACTCGAAGGCGACACCATCCTCGAGTCCGAGTTCATCCTGCTCCTCGCGTTCCTCGGCAAGTCCGACGATTCCCGCATCCGGCTTGCCGCTAACTACCTTCTCAAAAAGGAACGCTCGGATGGCGGCTGGTCGAACTACCCCGGCGGGCCCGCGGAAATCAGCGTCTCGGTGAAGGCTTACTTCGCCTTGAAGATTGCCGGACACGACGCGGACGAACCGCGAATGCAGCGCGCCGCGGAGGTCATTCGTACACTCGGCGGCGCGGAAGGAACCAACTCGTTCACGCGCTTCTACCTCGCCATGCTCGGGCAACTGCCGTACTCAGCGTGTGCGTCCGTGCCCGCCGAGATCGTGCTGCTGCCGCGCTGGTTTGCCTTCAACATCTACGCGATGTCCGCGTGGAGCCGGACCATCTTCGTTCCGCTGAGTGTGGTCGATGCGTTCAAACCGGTCACGACATTGCTGGAACGGATGCACATCCGCGAACTCTTCGGTGGCACGGACATTCCTGTCTGTGTGAGGACCTCACAGCGATTCTCGTGGACGAACTTCTTCCTGGTAATCGACTGGTGTCTGAAGAAGGCCGAGCGCTGGCGGCTGACGCCGTTGCGAAAGTACGCGGTGCGCACGGCCGTGGCCTGGATGCGCGAGCGCTACGAGGGCAGCGACGGGGTCGGCGCGATCTTCCCGCCGATGGTCTACAACGCGATCGTGCTCCGCTGCCTCGGCGTAAATGATGCCGACCCCGAGATGCAGTGGGCGATGGCGCAGATCGACGACCTGTGCATTTCCGAAGGCGACACGCTGCGTTTGCAACCCTGCCTCTCGCCGGTCTGGGACACGGCCCTGAGCCTGATCGGATTGGTGGATTCACAGGCAGGAATGCCTGTGCCACAAGAGGATGAGCTTGGTGGCACGGACATTCCTGTCTGTGCAGCCGTACGCTGGCTGCTCGAAAAAGAAGTTCGCCACTTCGGCGACTGGTCCAAGACCGTTCGAAACGTCGAGCCCGGCGGCTGGTTCTTCGAATACCGCAACGCCTTCTACCCGGACACCGACGACACCTCCATGGTGTTGATCGCGCTGGCGAGAACCGGCAAGCATCTGTCCGAAGCGTGTCGTCCCGCGGTTCGTCGCGGTTTGAACTGGCTGATGGCGATGCAGAACTCGGACGGCGGCTGGGCCGCCTTCGACCGCAATATCAACAACGAGATCCTCACTAAGGTGCCGTTCGCCGACCACAACGCGATGCTCGACCCGAGTTGCCCGGACATCACAGCCCGCGTGTTGGAATCGCTCGGCCACTACGGCTACCGCGTCGGCCAAAAGCCCGTCGATCGCGCCGTCGCCTTTATCCTTTCGCATCAAGAAGAGAACGGTTCGTGGTTCGGCCGCTGGGGCGTCAACTACCTCTACGGCACCTGGCAAGTCCTCGTCGGGCTGCACGCAATCGGCTTCGACATGACCTCGCCCGTCGTGCGGCGAGCGGTTCGCTGGCTCAAGGACGTTCAGAACGCCGACGGCGGTTGGGGCGAAAGTTGCCTCAGCTACGACGACGCCACTCAGGCCGGAATCGGGCCTTCAACTGCTTCGCAAACCGCCTGGGGACTTCTCGGTTTAATTGCCGCAGGGGAGGCGGAGAGCGACGAGGTGCGGGCGGGAATCGAATACTTGATCGGCACGCAGGACGACGACGGCGGCTGGACCGAAGAGCCGTTCACTGGCACCGGCTTCCCCCGTGTGTTTTACCTCAAATATCACATGTACCCCGTTTACTTCCCACTCATGGCCATCGGCCGCTACCTCAACGTCAAGACAGGACAGTCTCACGAGACTGATTTGTCCTACCAAATCACCAATAACCAATAACCAACAACGGCCCCACCATGCGATTCCCCCTCAGCCTGACCACGGACATGGCCGGCTACATGATCAAGAAGAAAATCAAGCGCACGCCGCGCTTCCCGCTCGTGATGATGTTGGAGCCGCTCCACGCGTGCAATCTCACCTGCACCGGGTGCGGTCGCATCCGCGAATACGAGGACACCATCAAGGAGAAGCTCACGGTCGAGGAATGCCTCGCCTCCGTCGATGAGGCCGGCGCGCCGATCGTGAGCATCTGCGGCGGCGAGCCCCTGATCTACCCACAGATCGGCGAACTCGTCCACGGCATCCTCAAACGCCGCAAACACATTTACCTCTGCACCAACGGCATGTTCATCACCAAGAAATTGAATCAGTTCCGCCCCACGTCGCGATTCTTCTTCAACGTCCATCTCGACGGCCTGGAGAAGACGCACGACATCGCCGTGGAGCGAGAAGGCGTGTTCCAGGCCGCGGTGGAAGGCATCAAGGCCGCGAAAAAGGCCGGATTTCTCGTCTGCACCAACACCACGGTGTTCAAGGAAACCAACATGGCGGAAATCGACGCCCTGTACGCCTATCTCACGGAACTGGGCGTCGATGGTTTCATGCTTTCGCCCGCTTATGGATATGCGGCCGTGTGCAGCACGAACCCGGACGGTGCTGCCGAGTTGTTCCTCAGCCGCGACGAGATTAAGAAGAAGTTCAACGAGGCGGCGGGGCTGTTCAAGAAATACAAGATGAACACCTCGCCGGTGTACCTGGAATTCCTCCAGGGCAAGCGCGAACTCACGTGTGCCGCCTGGGCGAGCCCGACGCGAAATGTCAAAGGTTGGAAGGGGCCGTGCTACCTCATCACCGACGAACACCACGACACGTTCGACGGCCTCATGAACGACACCAACTGGAACGACTACGGCTACGGCAAGGACCCGCGCTGCGAGCACTGCATGATGCACTCGGGCTACGAAGTCGCGGCGGCACTCGGCGTCAACTCCCGCCTCGGCGACAGCCTCAAGATGCTCCGATGGCAACTGACGTGAGCGATTTCTCGTGCCGGGCGATCCTCCTGTTCGCCATGAAGCGGGAGGTCGGCCCGCTCGTCGCGCGCCCTGAGATGCAACCGGCTTGGCTCGAAGAATCTCAAGTCTTCGCATTTCTGCGAACGCTTCCTGACCCCGCGGATGTCATCGAACCGACTGCCGACGATGTCATTTTCGGCTTCACCGGCGTCGGCATAGCTGCGGCGACGCGAACCCTCGAACGGATTCTCAACCATTTTCCGCGCCCCGGCATCGTGATTGCCGCTGGGTATTGCGGCGCATTGAAGAGCAAATACGCGGTCGGAGATGTGGTCGTACCGTCCGATGTTGTAGACGAAACCGGTCTCAGTTGGCGGTGCCAGCCCTTACCGGAGTTCCCCCAAGACGGTCGGCTGTTCACCGCCTCCCACATCATCGGCGAGCCGCAAGCGAAAGCGGACGCCTCAAGTCGCTTTAAAGCCGACATCGTGGACATGGAGTCCGCGGCCATCGCGAAGCTCTGTGCCGAACGCGGGATCTCATTCGCGGTGATCCGGGCCATCTCGGATACCAGTGACACCGCGTTGTCACCGCATTTGGCGCGATTGCTGTCCGGAGGCGAAGTGTCGATCTGGAGGGCATGCCGGGCGCTGGCGCGGAGGCCGTCGCTGTTGAGAGAATTCTTGCGCCTGGCGCGCGACACGAAACTCGCGGCGCGAAACCTCGCCGCGGCACTCGTGAAGGTGATTGGGCCCGCGTGACGCGCTCCGCTCCGAGGACTCCGCGTCGCGGCTAAACGGTATCATTTGAGACTACGCGATCACGATGTTCACGAGTTTCTTGGGCACCACTTTTACCATTTTGATAGTCTTGCCTGCGATCTGAGCCTTCACCGTTTCGTCGGCCATCGCCGCGGCTTCCAGGTCCGCATCGGTCACCTCGGCGGGCACCTTCAGACGTGCCTTCACCTTGCCGTTCACCTGCACGGGAATCTCGATCTCGTCCGCCCTCGTGAGGGCTGGGTCGAACTTCGGCCACGGCTCGTAGGCCAGCGTGCCCGTGTGGCCGAGGGCCGACCAAAGTTCCTCCGCGACGTGCGGGGCATACGGTGCCAACAGCAGCACGAAGGGATCGAGCACGGCCCGCGGCCGCACCTCCAGTTTCGTGACGTGATTGACGAATTCCATCATCGCCGAGATGCCAGTGTTGAAGCGCAGACCCTCGGTATCCTCGGTCACTTTTTGAATCGTGCGATGCAGGACGCGCAGCGTGTCCTTATCGGGTGCAACGTCCTTGATCGCAGGGTGGAGCCGCATCGTGTCGGCGGGGTCGTCCACGATCATCCGCCAGGCCCGCGACAGGAAGCGATACACGCCCTCGATGCTCTTTGTGTTCCACGGTTTCACGGCTTCGAGCGGGCCCATGAACATTTCGTAAAGCCGCAGGCTGTCCGCGCCGTACTCGTTCACGACATCGTCCGGATTGACGACATTGCCTCGGGCCTTGGACATCTTCTCGCCGTTCTCGCCGAGGATCATGCCCTGGTTCACGAGCTTGTGGAACGGCTCGATGCAGGGCACGTGGCCGCGGTCGAAGAGCACCTTGTGCCAGAAGCGCGAGTAGAGCAGGTGCAGCACGGCGTGCTCGGCGCCGCCGACGTACAGGCCCACCGGCAACCAGTGCTTCAACTTCTTGGGGTCGGCAAACGCGGTCGGGTTCTTCGGATCGATGAAGCGCAGGAAGTACCAGCACGACCCGGCCCACTGCGGCATCGTGTTCGTCTCGCGCTTGTATTGCTTGCCTTCGATGATGACATTCACCCAGTCGGTCGCTTTCGAGAGCGGCCCTTCGGGCGTGCCGGTCGGTTTGAAGTCTTCCAGGTCCGGCGGCACGAGCGGCAAGTTGGAAGCGGCCAGCGCCACGACCTCGCCCTCGGGACCGTGCAGGATCGGGAACGGTTCGCCCCAGTAGCGTTGCCGCGAGAAGAGCCAGTCGCGGAGTTTGTAGTTGATGCGGCACCTGCCGACGTGTTTCTCCTTCAGCCAGGAAATGATCTCGGCCTTCGCTTGAGGAGTGGGCAACCCATTTAGGTCCCCTGAGTTCAGGGCGACGCCTTCCTCGCAATAGGGCTCCTTCAGGTCGTTCGTCGTGCTGCCGGTTTTCTTGAGCCACTCGTCGGTTGGTCGTACGACTGTGACGATGGGAAGATTGAACTGCTTCGCGAACTTGAAGTCGCGTTCGTCGTGGCCGGGTACGGCCATGATCGCGCCGGTGCCGTAGCCGGCCAGAACGTAATCCGCGATCCAGACTGGAATCTTCTCGCCGACGACTGGATTGACGGCGTAGGCACCCGTGAACACGCCGGTCTTGGTCTTGGCCAGTTCGGTGCGTTCAAAATCACTCTTTCGACTCGCTGCCTCCTGATAGGCCTTCACCGCAGCCCGTTGTTCCGGAGTCGTAATGGTGTCAACCAGATGATGCTCGGGCGACAGCACCATGTATGTGGCACCGAAAAGAGTATCCGGACGAGTCGTGAATACATCGATGAGATACCCACCCGGCATCGTTTCAAACTCAACTTCCGCGCCTTCGCTTTTCCCAATCCAGTTGCGCTGCATCTGCTTGATCGATTCCGACCAGTCGAGTCCCTCCAGGTCGTCGATCAACCGCTCGGCATAGGCCGTGATTCGCAGGAGCCACTGGCGCAGCGGGCGGCGTTCCACGGGGTGGTTGCCGCGTTCGCTCTTGCCGTCGATCACTTCTTCGTTCGCCAGCACGGTGCCGAGCGCCGGGCACCAATTCACCGGCACCTCGGCCTGATACGCCAGCCGATGGCAGTCCTGATATTTGCGGATTGCCGCTTCACCCGTCACATCTTTCGGTATCGGCAACTCGCCGATCGGACGGCCCTTCTTCATCTCCGGGTCGTACCAGGTGTCGTAGATCAGCAAGAAGATCCACTGCGTCCAACGGAAGTACAGCGGATCGGTGGTGTCGACTTCGCGGTCCCAGTCGTAGGAGAATCCGAGCGATTTGATCTGACGGCGGAACGTCGTGATGTTCTCCTGCGTCGTGATTCGCGGGTGGACGTTCTTCTCGACGGCGTATTGTTCCGCGGGCAGGCCGTAGGCGTCCCAGCCCATCGGGTGCAGCACGTTGAAGCCTTGCATTCGCTTGAAGCGCGCGAGAATGTCGGTCGCCGTGTAGCCTTCCGGATGGCCGACGTGCAGGCCGGCACCCGAGGGGTAGGGGAACATGTCGAGGATGTAGATCGGCGGCCGGCCGGCGGCGGCCGGTTCGTCGGGGTCGGGCGTGCGGAAGGTCTTGTTCGCTTCCCAGAACTGCTGCCAGCGCGGTTCGATGTCGGCGGGATTGTAGCTCGGCATGGTCGGTTGCCTCGGGGCGGGACTATCCGCTTGGCTTATGTACGGTTGAAGGAGAGGCGAGGGGAACCGCGGGTTCCCTTCGCGAGAAAGAAGACCAAAATTGCTGCTGCGTGTCGGCGGGAAGCTGGTATGATTCTAGCGCCTCTCACTTTCCGGAGTGATGTCATGGATCGCCGCGATTTCCTGTCTGCCTCCGCTGCGGGCGCGCTCGGTTGCCTCGCCACTTCCCAGTCTGCCTCGGCCGCACCGAAGAATAAGGACGTCGATGCCTGCGTCGAACGCGGGCTCGAATACTTGAAGAAGAATCAGGCCCAGGACGGCCACTGGGAAGCCCCCGGAGGCAACTACCCCACCACCGTGACCGCCATCGCCGGCCTGGCCATGCTCATGGAAGGGAGCAACCTCCGCGAAGGCAAATATTCCGATCAGATCAACAAGGCCGTGAACTGGTTTCTGGCACCCGCCCGCCAGCAACCCAACGGCATGATCGGCAACGCGGCCAGCCCCTCCGAATCCACTCGCTACATGTACGGCCAAGGCTACGGCACGCTCTTTCTCGCCTCCGTTTACGGCGAAGAAGAAGACAAGGAGCAGCGCAAGAAACTGGAAGCGGTTCTCACGCGAGCCGTGGACTTCATCGCGAAAGCCCAGACCACCAAGAAGCACGCACTCGCCGAAGGCAAGCAGGTCGAGATCGGCGGCTGGGGCTACGTGAGCGCGGCCGACGGCAACAACTTCGACGAAGGCTCCGTGACCGTCGCTCCGTTGCAAGGGCTCCGCGCCGCACGCAACGCCGGCATCAAGGTGCCCAAGGAAACCATCGACAAGGCCATCGCTTATCTCGAAGCCTGCACCACGCCGGACGGCGGCATCATTTACAACTACCAGGGCGGCCGGGCTCAGCAGGGCGGCAGCGTCGTGCTCACCGCCGCGGCCCTCGGCAGCGGCCTCTCCACCGGCGAGTTCACCCGAGCCATCGCCGTCATGAACGGGAAGAACCCGCCCAAGGGAGTCGAGCGCCCCGCGGTTGTCCGCTGGTTCGAGAACTGCAAGAAGAACATCCAGATCGGGAAGGGCCGCGTCGGCCACGAAGAGTACATGATGTACTACTTCGCGCAGGGCATGTACGCCCTCGGCGACGACCGCTACGCCATGCTCTTCCCGGGTGAGCCCAAGGACACGCACCTGACCTGGACCAAGTTTAAGGAAGGCATCTTCCCGCATCTGATGGAGAGCCAGAGCAAGACCGATGGCGGCTGGACCGGCAGCGGTTCCTACGGCATCGGCCCGGCGTTCGTGACCGCCATCAACCTCACGATCCTGCAACTCGAAAAGGGCATCCTGCCAATTTATCAGCGATGAGTGGAGTCTGAGGGAACGGCGACTCACGTCGCCGGCTCTCCGGACTCAGACGCCGGAGGCGGACATCGTTCTCTGGTGCGTCGAAGTCGGTGAGGTGTTTCAACCATCCGATGAAGCGCGGCTGCAAGGCACTGGAGCATCCGTGCTAAGGGTTCGCACTAGGCTCTGTTTGAGAACCGCAAACGCGGGGAAGGCCCTTTCACCCTCTTGCACATTTCACCACAGAGACACGAAGATCACACAAAGAAACACAAAGGATCATGATGAACCTTGCTTATTTTGTGGCCTTATGTGTGAACTTTGTGCTTTGTGGTGAGTGGTTTTGATGATCGGGCATCTTTTTCATGTTCGCAAGCGTGATGAAATCTGCCGTCAGGCAGATTTCATCACGCTACGGGTATTGACTTATGATTCTGGTCGGATACAGTTATGCAAATGAAAGAACCCATGGCAGAGGTGTTGACGCACCTCTGCCATGGGTTCGAGTGATCGGTAGGACTCCGATTCACTCACGGAGAGCCTTGCGGCCCACCTCTTGGCAGAGTTAGGTTACGCAAGCGCGCTCCGCAGGTCAAGCAGTCCTGAGGAGAGCTTTCGTGCCTTTTCAAAGCTTCAAGTGCTACCGCTTTCAGGGGGAATCCCTCCCTGAAGCTGCCGGAGTCTACGCCGTGACCAAGTTGGATCGCTCTGTGATCTACATCGGTCGAACCGACAACCTGAAGCGCCGGATGGCTGAGCACTGCAACGATCGTGGTCATTGCATGCACCGCCATTCTCCGGGGCTCATCATCTTCGAGCCTGGTGCGAACGAGAGGGATAGAATCGTTCGCGAACGGACTCTGATCGCAGAGTACAATCCGCCCTGCAACAAGACTTGATCGTTCATTCAACCGCTGAGGTCTGCAACTCAGCGGTTGCTCTCCACGGCATCTCAGCCGTGGCCGAATTGAAGTGCAAGAGTGATGAACTCTGCAGTGAGGGGTTAGACCATTTCCACGGCATCATCGCCGTGGCCGAGTTTCTAGTCTTGTGGGCGAGTTGTATTTCACCACGGCGGATACTTCGTATCCGCCGTGGCTGTATTCAATGTTCACTCCGCTACAGAATGCTAAACTAACTATACCCACCTGTGAGATTTCTCGCCCGCCGAGGTTCCCGCCGATGCCGTCTCTTCTCCGGTTGATCGCCGTCGTTGCAGTCTTGTCCGGGCTCAGCGCAATTCCCGAAGCCTTCTCGCAGCAAGACAAAGACAAACCCATCGACCCGGACCATGCCGCGAAGATGGTCAAGGGGACCGAACTGTTCAAGACCAGCGTGCGCGGCATCGTCACGGCCCGGTGCGTGAAGTGCCACAGCGGCGACAAGGTCGAAAGCGAGTTCGACATGGGCACGCGGACCTCGCTGCTCAAGGGTGGAACCGCCGGGGCGGCCATCGTGCCGGGCGACCACAAGAAGAGCTACCTCTATCAACTCATCGCACACACCAAAGCGCCGGCGATGCCGCACGAACGGCCCAAGATGCCGGATGCGGAGATCGCCAAGATTGCCGAGTGGATCGACCTCGGAGCCCCTTACGATCGGCCGCTTCTGGGCAAGGACGATGCCAGCGCCTGGACGAAGAAAGTGATCGCGCCGGAGGCCAAGAAGCACTGGGCGTTTCAGCCGCTTCAAATCCAAAATCCAAAATCCAAAATCCAAAATCCCGTGGACGGCTTCATTCTCGCGAAGCTGCAAGCGGCCGGCCTGAAGCCGAACGCACCGGCCGAGAAGCGCGTGCTCATTCGCCGCGTCTACCTCGATCTCATCGGCCTGCCGCCCACACCTGAGCAAGTTGAGGCCTTTCTCAAAGACAACACTCCGAATGCTTACGAGAAGGTCGTGGATCAGTTGCTCGCGTCGCCGCACTATGGGGAACGTCAGGCCCGGCACTGGCTCGATCTCGCCCGCTTCGCCGAGAGCCACGGCTTCGAGCACGATTACGACCGCCCCACTGCGTACCACTACCGCGACTTCGTGATCAAGGCGTTGAACCAGGATTTGCCGTTCGACACGTTCGCGAAGTGGCAACTCGCCGGGGACGAGATCGCGCCGAAGGAGCCGCTCGCACTCATGGCCACGGGCTACCTCGCGGCCGGCGTTCACAGCACGCAGATCACTGCGAACGAAGTCGAAAAGCACCGCTACGACGAACTCGACGACATGCTCGCCAACGTCGGCACCACCTTCCTCGGCCTCACGGTGGGGTGTGCCCGCTGTCACGATCACAAGTTCGATCCGGTGCCGGCCCGCGACTACTACCGCATGCTCTCCGCGTTCACCACTACCGTGCGAACCGAGGTCGAAGTCGATCTCGACCCCAAAAAGTTCGAGTTCTTGAAGAAGGCATTCGAGGCCGAACACCAACCGCTCGTCGCGGCACTCGAACAGTACGAGAAGGAAAAGCTGCCGCTCGCATTCGCCCTCTGGGAGAAGGCCCGCAGTGACAAGCCACTGTCACTCCCTTGGCTCCTTCCCGCGATCGAGGCGATGGTGTCCCAGGGTGAAGCGACGCTTTCCAAACAACCGGACGGCAGCATTCTCGTGTCCGGCAAGAACCCCACGACGGAGACGCTTACCTACACGTTCAAAACGACCGAGGTGAATCTGAAGTCGCTGCGGATCGAGGCGCTTGCCGATCCGTCGTTGGTTCGTGGTGGGCCGGGCCGCGCCACGAATGGGAACTTCGCGCTCTCCGATGTGAAGGTCGCGATTCAGCCCGCGGACAAAAAGATGGCTGCAGAGAAGGTGAAATTGAAGGACGCTCGCGCGACGTTCGAGCAAAAGGGCCTGCCGGTCGCGGCGGCCATCGACGACAACGCCACGAGTGCCTGGGCCATCGACCCGGAGTTCGGCAAGGATCATGCGGCGGCGTTCGCGTTCGAAAAGCCGGTCGGCTTCCCCGGCGGCACGATCATCACCGTCACGCTCGGGTTTCACAACAACACGGGCCACGGCATGGGTCGTCCGCGCGTATCGCTTTCCACGGAAGAGAAGCCCGACCTCGCCGCACCCGCCGCGACGGAAACCGTGCGAAGTGCGTTGGCATTGCCGATTGAAAAGCGGACTCCCGAGCAGATCGCGGCGCTGTTGAAGTGGTTCGCACCGCAAGATGTCGAGTGGGCCAAGCAGGCGAAGGCCGCGTCCGATCACCTTGCGAAGGCTCCGAAGCCCAGTACCGTGAAGGCACTGATCGCGTCGGAGGGGCTGCCCGCCGTGCGGTTGCATTCTCAGGGCGACGACTTCCTGAAGCAGACGCATTTCGTGCGCCGCGGCGACCCCGCTCAGAAGGAAGGCGTCGCGGACGTGTCGTTCCTTCAGGTGTTGATGCCGACCGCCGATTCGCAAACGAAGTGGGTCTCGGCAGCACCCGCCGGCAGTCGCCTGAGCCTGAGACGAACCGCTTTTGCGAATTGGCTCACCGACACGAACGAGGGTGCCGGCCAACTCACGGCTCGCGTGATCGCGAACCGACTCTGGCAGCGACACCTCGGACGCGGCATCGTTTCCACCGTCAGCGATTTCGGCCTCCGCGGCGAAGCCCCAACCCACCCCGAACTGCTCGACTACCTCGCCTCCGAAGTGATCCGCGGCGGCTGGAAGCTCAAGCCGATCCACAAAATGATCGTCACGAGCGAGACCTACAAGCAGAGTTCGACGCGCGATGACGCGAAGACCAAGGCCGACCCGGAGAACAAACTCGTCGGCCGCTTCCCCATGCGTCGGCTCGAAGCCGAGACCATTCGCGACAGTATTCTCAGCGTCGGCGGCCTGCTCGATCCCGCGATGTACGGCCCCGGTACACTCGATGAAGCGAGCAGAAAACGCAGTATCTACTTCACGATGAAGCGGAGCAAACTGATCCCGTCGCTGATCGTGTTCGACGCCCCAGACGGCACGGCGGGCGTGGGCGAGCGGCCGAACACGACCATTGCTCCGCAGGCCTTGCACCTCATGAACAACCCGCAGGTACGAGCCTCGGCCAAGGGCTTCGCGAAGCGAATCCTCGGGGCAGGAACCATCGGCGACGCCGATGCGGTGAAGCAAGCCTATCGGCTCGCCCTCTGCCGCGAGGCGAGTGCCGAGGAACTCGCCGAGGGCACAACCTTCCTTAAAGGTCAAATCGGAGCGGCCCGCGAGGCGGCCCTCGCCGACTTCTGCCAAGTGCTCTTCTGCCTGAACGAATTCCTCTACACTGAGTGAAAATGCTTTGAAACCCGGTTTCTGCTTTGGAAACCGGGTTTCTGGTGAAAGAAACCCGGTTTCCAAAGCAGAAACCGGGTTTCGGATCTTCAGGATTCTCATTTCATGCCTCGCGTTCTCCTCCTTTACAACGAGCCCGTGTTGCCTGCCGATCATCCGGATGCGGGCTCGGAACACGACATTCTCGATACCGCGGCCGATGCGTTCAACATTCTTGAAGCGGCCGGGTTCGCGGCGCGAAAGCTCGGCATCAACTACGATCCGCAGCCGTTGCTCGACGAGTTGAAGCAATTCCCGCCGGACGCCGTGTTCAATCTCTTTGAAGGCGTGCCGACTCATCCCGAAACCGAGGTCTCGGTCGCGTCGTTGCTCGAGTGGTTGCAGGTGCCGTTCACCGGGTGCCCGTCCACGTGTCTCGTCTTTGGCCGCGACAAAATTCGCACCAAGCACTTACTGGCGGCGAGCGGTCTACCCACGGCGGAGTATGCGGTGGTGGACGCGTTGCCGGCCCCGCAGTGGAAGCACGCATGGCCGGCGATCGTGAAACCGGCCGGGCAGGATGCCAGCGTGGGAATCGAGCAAGCGAGCGTGGTCACTTCGCAAGCTCAACTCGACGAACGGGTGCGGGCCGTGCTTGAAAAATACGGAGCGCCGGTCTTGGTCGAGCGGTTCATCTCCGGCCGCGAGTTTCACATCAACATGATCGACGAGGCGAATAAACCCGGCGTACCGCTGGTGCTTCCTCTTGCCGAAATCGCGTTCGAGAAGACGCCGGGCCGATGGTCCGTGTATACCTTCACCGCGAAGTGGGACGATAGCAGCGACGAGTATCGCACGTCGCCGCTCAAGGCACCGGTTGAGATTCCCGCAGCGGATTTCGCGCGAGTCAAGCTGATTGCGGAGCGTTCCTATGCCGCCCTCATGTGCCGCGACTACGCGCGGATCGACGTGCGGATGGACGAGGACAACCAGTTTTACGTGTTGGAGATGAACCCGAACCCGTACTTGAACAGCCTCGCGCTCGTCAACGGCCTCGGTGCAATCGGCCGCACCCTCGAACAACTGGTCGTGGAAATGACATTGGCGGCAATCGCACGCGGCGGTAAGGACGTGCCGATCGACGGCATTCACGTGCCGGAGAATGTCGTGACGGGCGTGTGGCCTTAACTTCCCCTCGCAGCGAGCGCCACGAAGATCGCAATTCCGAAGAGCAACCGATACGCGATGAAGGCGGCCGTGGAGTATCGTTGAAGGTAGTGCAAGAGCCAGGCGATCGCGACATAGCCGACCGCGGCGGAAACGAGCGTGCCCACAATCAACGCGGCCACATCGTCGCCGGACGCAAAGAGGCTCGGAGCTTCTCCCGGCTCCGGCGACTTCCACTTCTTGTACTCATCCCATAAATCTTTCAGCCCGGCACCGAGCACGATGGGAATCGAGAGCAGAAACGAGAATCGGGCTGCGGCCGAGCGGCTCAAGCCGGCGAAGAGCCCGCCGGTGATCGTGGTGCCGGAACGCGAGCCGCCCGGCATCAGCGCGCACGCCTGCCACATTCCGACCCAGAGCGCATCCCGCCAGCCGATACTCGCTTCGTCGCGCGGGAGGCGGACGCTGGCACGACGCCGGTACCGCCACTCCGCGAGGGCGAGTAGAAGTGCGAAGGCAATCGCCACGATCGCGATCGAATGCACGTTGAAGAACGTTTCCTTCAACTGTTTCTTGAAGCGGAAGCCGATGGCGACGGCCGGAATGGTGCCCAGAACGATGAGCCAAGCGAGGCGGGCGGCGGGGGTCGAACCGATGCGACGCGTTCGGACGTCTTGGAGAAATCCTTCCGCCAGCCGTGCGATGTCCGACCGAAAATAGGCGAACACGGCGACCAGCGTGCCGAGTTGAATCACGACCGTGAAGGCATCCTCGGGGCGTTCGTGCCCGAGGAGTTCGCGAACGACGAGCAAGTGAGCCGTGCTGCTGATCGGCAGGAATTCGGTGAGGCCTTGAACGACTCCCAGCAGCGCGGCTTCCCAGATCGACATGCGCGAATCACCTCGTAAGACTTCGATCCTACACATTCGCCAATGCCGACTTTAACTCGCGGACGAAACATTCCACATCTTCGGCCGTGTTGTATCCGTGAATCGCGACGCGGAGGCGACCGGCTGCGTTCATCGCATGGATGTTCTTGGCATGAAGGTGAGCGTTCAGTTGGTCCACCTTCGGATGGCGGAACGAGAAGATCCCCGCGATGTGCTCCGGCTCGTTCGGCGTCAGCACCTCGACGGGCAACTTTCTTACTTCCTCCAAACAAGCAAGCGTGAGCGGGCGGGCGTGGCGATCGATGGCTGCGACGCCGACGATCTTGATGTAGTTCAGTGCCGCACGGATGGCGTAGATCGCGGGGTAGTTCGGCATGCCGACGGTGAAGCTCGCCGCGCCCGGTTTGCTGATGGCTTTGTCGAAGCGGTTCGCGCCGAACGGGTCTTCGAGGTTGAACCAGCCGCCGGCAGGCACGGTCCAGTCGCCGGCCTTCTCCTTAGGAACGCCGACGAGCCCGCCCCCGTGGGAGGCGAGAATCCACTTGTGCGTGCTGCTCACGATGAGATCGGCACCGGCGAGATCGAGCGGAATGCGGCCGAGTGCCTGGGTCACGTCCACGGCTAAAAGCGCCGAGGAATGCTTGCGAACCGCGGCGACGATCTCGGGCAGCGAGACCATAAAGCCGTTGTAGAAGCTGACCAGCGACACTTGCACGAACCGCGTCTTCTTGCTCAGCAATGGGATCAAATCTTCGGTGCGAAGCCCGCCATCGCGATGGTGCCAGACTTTGACCGTCGCCGGGCAACTCGGTTGAAGCCACGGCGTGGCCCCGGATGGGAAGTCGAGATCGTTGACGATCACCTCGTCGCCTTCGCGGAGTTGCAGGGCCATCGCCGCGAGGTTGTACGCTTCGGAGGAACACGAACAAATGCTGACTTCGCCTGCGGTGAGGCCGTAGAACTCGGCAACGAGAGCCTTCGCGGCATCCCACTGTTCTGCGTGCGGGATGCGGCCATTCATGCCGAGCAATTTGTCGCGCGTGTAATCTCGAAAGGCTTCGACGACCGCGAGTGGCGGAATCCCCTCGGCGGCCGAGTTCAGATAGACGCGGCCATCGAGTGAAGGGAAATCGCGGGTGCGAGTAGCTGGAGAGAGCATGTAACGGTCGCTCAGGGAAGGGGTTCTTCGGGGAGGTCGACGCCGCGATAGATGTCGGCCAACGGGATCTTGACCTTGACGGTGGTGAGTGCGAACGACCCTTTCGGATCATCGAACGTTTTCAGGATCCACGTCTCGTCCGGTTGTCGGACGTAGCGTTCGATCACCATGCGGTCCTGGCTGACCAGCACGTACTCCTTGACGGAAGGAAGCCGCTGAAATTGCTGGAACTTCGTCCCGCGATCGTATCCCTCAGTCGTCTTCGACAGGATCTCGAAGATGACCCGGGGATTGAGTAAAGTCTCGACCCCCAGCTTTTTTTCGATTTCCGGATCGCAGGCGATGACGACATCGGGGTAGGTATAGAGTCCGGTCCGCTTCACCTTCACTCGCAGATCGGATCCGTAAACTCGGCATTTGCCGCCCTTCAGCCGCAAGTGAAGTTCGGCGATCAGATTGGTTTGCAAAATGTTGTGACGGTGGGTGGACCCAGCCATCGCAAACATTTCGCCATTGAAGAACTCACTCCGGAACTCGGCCTCGGCTTCGATGACGAGATATTCGTCTTCGGTGAGTTTCTTCTTCTTGGCAATCGCGGACATCGGCTCGCTCCAAACGGTTCGCGTCATTTTACGATATGAACGGCCGGCGTCTTCTCCACGTTCCCGGCCGCATCTTCGGCGAACGCCTCGATCCGCTTCGCTTCACCCTCCAGGATCACTTCCCAATCCGCGAAGTTTGCTGAAGTCGATTTCGCCGCCATACCGTTCACCATCACCTTCTTCACCGTACCGTTGTCCACGCAGGTGCCGCAGGCGATGATACTCCCCTTCGCGCGAACCACGCTCGTAATCACCGTTGCGGGTGGGAGGTCGTCCACCGGGTCGAGCAGTTGCGGGAAGGAGATGTCCTTCACTTCGGCCACGCGGGATTCATCGCCCGTAAGCGGCGATTCGGCGCGGAACTTGTCCGGGCTCGCCTTGAACTCCGGCGACCGCGAACTCACCAGCATCGCCGTGCGGCCCGGCCCGAACCAATCGTGCAGATAAATCGGCACGCCCTTCTCGCTCTTCGGTTGCGGCCGCGGGCCACCGCCGAGGTTCGCAATCGCCTTCTGCCTGCTGCCGTCCGTCCAGTTCAAGGTCTTCACATTGCGGAAGTGCGTGACGGCTTTGCCCGTCGGGTTGTCGTCGCTGATTTGTACGAGGGGCATCCCGCCGGACCGGCAACCATCGAAGGTCAATCCGTCCACCGTGAGGGCACCGTACTGAATGCTGAGGTCGTCGTGCCCGCGATTGAACGGCTCCGTGTGCGTCTGACTGATGAGCACGTTGCGATAGACGTGGTTGTCGTAGTTCGGGTGATAGATGCCGTACCCCACCTTGTGAATGGTGAGGTTCTCGACGATGAGGTTCGGCACCTGCGGGCGGAAGCCGTAGTGGACGTCCCAGATTTTGAGGTTTTTCACGATGAACGGATGCTGGGCGTCCGGGCCGACGCGGTTCACACCTTCACCCAGGTTCACACCGTAGAGCCCGTGCGAACTGTGGACCTCGTTGTCTTCGAACTTCACGAAGGGGAGCGTTCGCGGGTCGGTTTGTTTCTTCGACCCATCCGGCTGGCGGATGGCGAACATGAGTTTGAGCGAACTCGACGGCGTGGCTTCATACCGGAAGCCGTAGTTGCCGCACTCGGCGGCGACGTTACGGGTGAACGAGTTCAAACTGCACGTCCACCAGAAGCCGGCCCCTTCGTTGCCGTCGAACGGAAGCACCTGTTTGGGAAGTCGTTTGCCGACGGTTGCGCCGACGGCGAGGTTGCGATCGAGGACGTTGTAGACCTCGGTGCCGTCTTCCAGGAAGAAGCCGTGGCCGATGCTCTGGTAGCCGACGTTGTCGCGGGCCACGAGGTAGTCGGTGCCGTGGATGGTGAGCCAGCGATTGTGGCTATCCCAGATGGCGTTGCCGACGACGGTGCTGCCGCGCATGGTGTCGCGGCAAAGGTGGTAGTGCAGGGCGTAGCGGCCGAGAAGGTCTTTCTTGCCGAGGTGGCGGAGCTCGGTGTAGGCGATGGAACCCGACGAGCCGTTGTGATACATGGTGTGGCCGCGGATGCCGGCGGGGTCCGCGGATTCGACCGCGACGTTGCGGCTGAGGTTGGCGACTTCCGCGCGGTAATCGCCCTCCCCGAGATGGCTCATCGTCAGCGGTTTGTCGAAGCTGAGTTTCGAACCTTCGAGCGAGGTGATGGTGCGTTCCTCGACCGTCGATTCGGTCTTCGCGAGTCCGTGAAGCTGGCTGCCGGTCACGATGATGCGGTCGCCGAGCTTCCACCCGGTCACGGCCTCGGCGAGTGACACCGCGTTGTCACCGGCCTTGGCCGTCGCGCCGAGTTTCACCCACGTGCGATTCATGGGTTGGCCGTGCGATTCCCAGCGGCCGCCGCAGCAGATGATTGCCGGGCACGACTCCTTGTTCATTCCCGCGACGTAATGAAGGCGGATCAGGGCGCTCTTGGCGATGGGCTTCTCGGGAGTGCCGACGAGCAGTGCGGACTCACCCGGGGCCTGACGGCCCTCGGCTCGCCTCGGCGCGTGATCGCAATCGAAGCCGTCTTCGCTGTACTCGTCGCCGGGTTGAATTTTGATGAGGCCGACGTTCAGCACCGTGTCCTGGTTCGGATCGAAGGCCAGGGTGCCGGCGACGTTGATCCCGCGGATCACGGCGTCGCTCTTGAGGTCGTAGTCGATGCGGTGCCCTTCGCGAATCAGTACGCGGGCACCCGCGCCGGGTACCGCCTTCCCTTCCCACGTGTCCAGGGCGGACCAGGCACCGCTCTTCGCGGAAAGTATCACCGGCGGCTCGGCGGCCAGGAGGGGTGTCGATCCAGCAAGAAACGCGAAGAGGAGGAGAGGTCGCACGTCGAACTCCAGTGGGAAAGGCCAGCGTGGAAGGTGCCTTCGAGCAGTGGAACGATCTTACCACGACCGGGCCTTAGTTTGAACACACTTCCAAAAAAATCTCTACAGGTTGCCCGAATTGCCCGGTTGCCGCGTCGGGGCGATCATTCACGCACAAAAATCGGTTCGACCGTCAGGACCGTTAAACCCGGTACGCCTGGCAGGTCGATGATCTCACGGGGCTCGCGCTCCGGTGCTTTGCACCGGTGCGCCTTCGCGGGCCCCAATGCTCTTTCGGGAGCGGTGATGAATCGGAACACGCGGAGGATCTGGCGAAGGCCGAGCTGCAGCGCGTTCAGGTCTCCGTCCTCGATGCCACGGCGAAAAGCCAGCAGGCTCTGCTCGAACTTCAAGCGGCACTCGATGAGGTCGAGGACAACCTGTCGCGGATCGCGGGCGATAAAGGCATCTTCGCCTATAAGAATCAGCAATCGCAGGGGGAAAATAAATCGACGATGGGCGGAGTGCGGCACCCCGTCGAATCGACCGCACTGAGCGGTACAGTCGGGGTACCCCTTCCAACGGGGGCAGTACTCAAACTCGATTTCGAGGTTAAGAAACTCAGCTTCAAAGGGAATACCCCAGAAGCGATCAAAACTCGCAAGATGCTTCGGGAAGCCTCCGATTTCATCAATCAGTTTTACTTCATCGATCGGGACAAGTTTCAGCAACTCCTCAGGGCTCAGGAACTGATTCGCAAGGCAGCCGACGAAGATGGCCCGATGGAACTCGGTGAGGCCGACTTCGAAACTCTCAAACAGATTTTGTCGAGCTTACTCGATACCGTGAAGGCGAGCGCGGCGAACGCGCGAAATCAACTGCGGACGATCCTGACCTTGCTGACGGAAGAGCGACCCGAGATTGCCAAGGTCGTGGTTCGCTACCGGACGTTCCGCGATGAAATGAAAGCCGTCCTTCGCGAGGCCGCGCGCCTTGTCACGCTGAACCGGATTCCGGCGAACCGGTTGCCGGGAGGCGGGGACCCGCTCGCGCCGACGCCGATGGTCTATCAGTTGGCCGCATCGCGATTGCAACTCGACCACTGCTTCCTCTCGCGGGTCGCGGTTTCGCTCAGTGCCGATGGGAGCTACGAGATCAGCTTCCGGGCCGATCAGAATCCCGTCGCCTCGAACGACCCGGGTTCGCCGCTGCGGCCGAGCGATGCTCAGCCAGCTTGGACACTGCAGACGGCGCAGTTGCTGCGGAACCAGTTCATCGTGAAGGTGCGGGGCTACGCGGCGTATCCGCTTCCCTCGACGCCGCCGAATCTGGCTCCTGGAAAGCCGGTGCTCGTCGAGTTCCCGATCGAACCGTTCTGGGTCGAACGCGGAAAGCCGTACTCGGGCTTCGTGACGGGCGTCGCATCGGACGCGCTTCGGAAGAAGTTCGAGTTCATCGACCGGATCGAAGTGGAGTTCACGTACCGGTAAGCCGCGAACGGCTTTGCGAGGTCCAGGAATGATCCGCCCATTCTCCGCGTGTCTGGTGCTGGTTCTCGTCGCCGGTTCGGTTCGCGCCACCGGTCCGCACGCAGCCACCGCGCCGGTTCCTCCCACCCAGGAAATCGAACTGCTCGATCCCGGCGTCGATCCCACTGGCAAGCCGGCCGCCATCGTCCGCCCCGATCCGAACAACCCCGGCCTCCAGCAAGTCGACGTTCCCCCCGCGATCCTCGTTCACAAGTTCTACTACACCGGCGACCGCACGTTTCAGGGGCCCATGCTCCCCGGCGGCCCCACGATCGCGGCACTCAACCATCCGAAGACCGGCGAGCGAACTTACGTGAACATCGTGCTCCCGCCCGGCGCACCGAAGATCACCTACAGCAGCCATGCGATCCGCTACGACTACGGCCCGCAATCGGTGACGCTCTCGTTCGGCGTGCTGTGCGGGAAGCCGACCGTTCACTATTCCCAGGCCACGAAGGTCGGCAACTTCACGAAGCAAACCGCGACCGCAGCCGTAACGGGCACGAAGAACCTCGTGCAACGCTTGGGCATTCCGCAGGGCATGCAACGCTTCGGCGCGGGTGCCAAAAATGCGATCGGCACCGTGGCGGATCACGTCCACGACGCGAGCCAAATGGTTCTGCTTCCGGTTGTGAATGGTTTGAAATCGCTGCCGGGTGCTCAACTGCTACAAAGTACGCCCGAGGCTCAGGCCGAGAAGGCTCGCGACAAGGCGGCCCGCCAAGCCGAGCGGAGCGGATGCCGAACCCCGATTCGGCGTTCATCAAGAGGCCGTGAATGAACCAAGGAATGAAACCCGGTTTCTGCTTTCAACCCGCTCGCAGTGCCACCGAGTCTTTCACTCCGAGGTTCTCGTAGATCTGCCGGGTCGCGTCGGACTTGTTCAACGTGTAGAAGTGAATCCCCCGCACATTGCAGTGGAGCAGGTCCGCGCATTGTTCGGTCGCCCAGCTAATGCCGACCCGTGCCACGGAATCGTCGTCCGAACAACGAGCGACCGCACGCAAGAGCTTCGCCGGAATTTTGGCACCGAGCGCGAGTTCCGCCATGCGCACCATGCCGTGCTTCGTGCCAATGGGCATGATCCCCGCCACGATCGGCACCTTGATCCCGGACAGGTCGCAGCGCTCGCGGAAGTCGTAGAAGTCGCGGTTGTCGAAGAAGAGTTGCGTGCAGATGTAGTCGGCCCCGGCATCGACCTTGGCTTTGAGGTAGTCCATTTCCTTGAGGCGGTTCGGGCAGCCGGGATGCCCTTCGGGGAAGCCCGCGACACCGATGCCGAAGCCGCGGCGATCCGGCGGGTTCGGCCGCGACCGCACGAACGCCACCAGTTCCGAGGCGAACTTGAACGCATCCTGATTCTTGTCGTAGTTGGCGAGCGTCTTGGGCGGGTCGCCGCCGAGGGCGAGGATGTTCTCGATGCCGCTGGCCGCATAACGGTCCAAGATCGCGGTCATCTCGACGAGTGTGTGGCAGACGCACGTGAGGTGCGACACGGCCGTGAGGTTCGTCTCCTTCTCGATCCGCACGACGAGGTCGTGGGTGCGGTCGCGCGTCGAGCCGCCGGCCCCGTACGTGACCGACACGAACGAAGGCTGAAGCCCTTGCAGGTTCGCGATGGTGCGGAAGAGTTCCTCGCTCGCCTCATCCGTCTTCGGCGGGAAAAACTCGAAGCTGAACGTAGTCTGGTGCTGAGCGAAGATGTCTTGAACGTGCATGGGCTCTCCTGGCCGGTCGCGGTGCGTGGATGTGGTTTACACTTATCGCTTCACTTCTGGCAAGAGCGCCGGCAATCGCGGCAGCTTCGATCCGGGTACGGGAACGAGCGAAACGCCGGTCGCGGGTTCGACCGCACCCAACTTCGGTTCGCGCGCAAGCCGATCGAACTGGAAGGTCTTGGTCGCGCCTTCATCCCAGATGAGTGAGAAGCGTTGATCGCCGGAGCGGACCGGCAGTTCGGCTTTGAAGCCATCACTCGGCTTGTATGCGAACGTGCCACTCTGTTCGGGGACGAAGCGATACACGGTGTTCAACCCTTGCGAGTTGGCTTCTCCCGCGAGCTTGAACGTCCGCACGATCGCAGGTCCGGCTTGCGGTGCGATCGTGATGCTGAGCACGCCGGTGGGAATGACCGACGGCACGCGAAGGGACAGGGGAATGGCGAGGTCGAAGCCCTTCGCATCGAGCGTGAACTCCTTCGTTCGCAAGAACTCGCCAAGGCTCTCGACCGGATCGCGGACCTGAGGATCTTCGAGGCGCGCGAGCAAGTGCAGGAGCTTTCCCCAGTCGCGAATGGCCTGTTCGTTCAGCGACTCAGCGAGTTTGAGCCAGGCCTCCGGGGTATCGGCCGGCACTTTCTCGGCGAGCAACTTGCGAACGTGCTTCGCCCCGTTGGCACTCGATTCTCGCAAGCGCGCCGCCAGCAACGCCCGACCCGGCTCCGGGAAGTTCGACAGTTGCCACTCGGCGAACGCCATCAATTCCTTGAGCCGCTCGCCAGGAAGCACCGCCGAATCGGCACCGGGTGGCGGAATCTCCAGCATGCGCCGGCTCGTTTCGGAGGTCAGTCCCAGGGAATCGGCTAGGTCGCGCAAATGCCGGAGCCGCGACTGCGCGAACTCCCAGTCGCGCTCTGCCTGGTAGACGCGGTCGAACTCGGAGGCCACGCGATAGGTCACGGCTTCGCCACGCGGCTTCTTCAAGACCTGTGAACCGGGTATCGGAGCGTTCGCTTCGAATGGTGGCTGTGCGGCCATGACATCGAGCGCGGCGACGCGGGCACGCCATTCACCTTCAAACGTCCGCGCATGAGTGAGAGCCAGCGCCTGGTTCACGAGGCCGCGGTACCATTCCTGCCACGCCGATTCCGAGGCGCGAAGCAGCGGAATATCCGCGAGCCATTTGTCCCGGAGTTGGGCCGCCTCGGTTTCGCCCCACGTGTAATTCCCCGGCAACGACAGATCCGCGTTCAGAACCGATTCGACCCGCGTGAGTTCCTCCAGGGAGCGGGCCTCGGCCGGTATCGGTGCGGCATTCAACTTTGCGAGGTAGCCCTGGTAGTCGTCGATTTCGCGAAGTCGGCCACTCACGAAGTTTCGCAAGTCTTCGGAGAGTGCGAAGAAGCCGGGGTCGCTTTGAAACCCAACGAGTTGCCGGCGATTGCTCGTGAGGTGCTTTTCGGCGAGCCGCACCGACGCTGGCTGCTCGCGATCGAGAAATCCCTGAACGCGGCCCGCTAGCCCGGGGTCCGCCGGTTCCGGCTGGTAAATCGAGATCGCAATCGCCCCGGCAAATAGGAACCAGACCGCGAGGCCGACCGACCAGACCGTTCGCTTCAGGCGGCGCTGCGAGTGCCGAACTCGAGCGCGATGTTGTGCTGCGAAGGCGAACGCATCGCGAAAGAGTTCGGCGACGCCGAATGGATCGAAACCCGGTTTCTGCTTTGGAAACCGGGTTTCTTCGGGCGCAAGAAACCCGGTTTCCAAAGCAGAAACCG
>JAYTGN010000164.1:0-14051 GCA_043733485.1 Gemmataceae bacterium | reverse complement strand
GAAACCCGGTTTCCAAAGCAGAAACCCGGTTTCCAAAGCAGAAACCCGGTTTCCAAAGCAGAAACCCGGTTTCCAAAGCAGAAACCCGGTTTCGAGCTATCCATGATGCGAGACGGCGGCGGCTCGCTTCTCGGCCACGCGGAAGACTTCCACCGAACCATTTGCCATGCCCCGCGCCAGATACCGGCCATCTGGCGTGAGCGCGAAGCGGGTCGCGGAACTGAGCGGCAACGCACTCTCGCGGCGAAGCCGCCCGGTTCGCGGGCTCCAGTTCATCACTTCGCTGGCAGTACCCACGCTCACCACGGTTTCGGCATCCGGAGTCATCAGCACGAGGCGCGTCTCCCCAGTGTGGCCGGGGAGGCGGGTTCGCACCGTCGCCTTGAGTGCCGTCAGATCCCAGAGCCAAATCACCTTATCCTTCCCGGATGTGATCAGCGTCTTGCCGTCCGGTGAATAGGCCACGGTGCCGACTTCGCCGCCGTGAGGCAACGACGTTTGCTGGCTGGGCCGGATGCGGTTCAAGGCCCAGACGCGGGCGGAAGAATCGCGCGATCCCGTGGCGAGGCTCTTGCCGTCCGGCGCGAAGGCAATTGTGCGAATGGCCTGGGTGTGGCCGGGGAGCAGGTTCCGCGGTTCGCTGGCGATGCCGGTGCCCGGTTCCCAAATTCGAAGAGTCTGGTCCTCGCCACCACCTGCGACGAGCAAGCCGTCGGGTGAGAAGGCCACCGCGTCCACGGAGCCCTTCGCGCCGCGGAGCGTGCGATATTCTCGCACCGCGATCGGAGACACATCGAAGAGCGAAATCGTCCCGGATCCAGAACCGGCCGCGAGGCTCTTCCCGCTCGGAGCGAATGCCAGCGAGCGAATTCCTTCGAGAATCCGGAACGCGGCTCGCTCGGCGGGCTTACTTCCCGAGACGTCCCAGATGCGCCCGGTGCCGTCGTGGCTACCCGTCGCCAGCAGTCGGCGGTCCGGCGAAAACGCGAGCGCCTCAACTGCGGCCGGAAGCTTCTTCAGGCTGTAGAGGAGCTTGGCTTCGCCCGGCGGGTTCAGCGCGTCGATCATCGGAGAGACTCAGCCAATTTGAGGTTGCGGATGAACTCGCGCCACCCGTCGCTCTACTACTCTAGATCGCGAATTGAGGCGGCGGCGCACGAAAAACCCACCCGACTCGAGAACCTGCTGGCCCACGGCCCCCAAATCTCGTTGCCATCAAGATGCTCTTGCGTCGAAGTTGGTATCTTTGCAACAATCCCGCCCCGGCCAACGATTCGTTCACGGAAGATCGCCTCAAATGGCCGGCGGGCTCGCCCGGATTCCTCGGGGACAGGGATGTCGATCGGTACCGTAGCTCCTGAAATTCCCGCGAAGATCGCTTCGCCCGTGCATGTCGCACCGGCCGCGGTCGCGAACACCGTCTCCATTGTCGTGGCCGAAGTCCCCGTCGTGGCTCCGCGATTCGCGGCCTGGCAACTCGTCGCACTCGGTGGGTTGCTCGCCTGGGCGTATCTGCCCATGCTCCGCGTCTTCTTCGATAAATGGGTCAACGATCCGCAATACTCGCACGGCTTCCTGGTGCCGTTCTTCTCCGCGTACCTGCTCTGGAAGAGCGAACCGTACTCCGCGACCTCACCGCGGCCGTGGCTCGGCGGCGGGCTGCTACTTCTCGTGCTGGCGATGCGAGCCGCCGCCGGCACCCTGCTCTTTCACCAACTGGATGCTGCGTCGTTCTTGCTCTGCCTCTTCGCGGTGAGCCTGATCGCGGGCGGAATGCCTCTGTTGAAGCGAACCGGCCCTGCCATCGCCTTCCTGGTGTTCATGGTGCCGCTGCCCTACGAACTGGAACGGAACGTGGGCCAACCGCTGAAGACCGCCGCCACCGTTTCCAGCACTTATTTGCTTCAAACGCTCGGCCAACCCGCGATCCGCGACGGCAACCTCATCCTCATCGACGAAGTTCGCCTCGGCGTCGTCGATGCCTGCTCCGGCCTCAAGATGATGGTCACGTTCGCGGCCTTCTCGGTTGGGGCCGCACTGCTCATGAGGCGAACGCGCTTCGAGAAGCTCATGGTGCTGCTCGGCATCATTCCGATCGCCATCGTTGCGAACGTGCTGCGAATCTCGGCCACCGGCATCGCCTACGTGATGATCTCGGACAAGGGAACCATCGAGTTCCTGCACGATGTCTTCGGCTGGATGATGATGCCGATCGGGCTCGCGCTGCTCGGCTTGGAAGTCTGGGTGCTCAAACGATTGGTGATGGAACCGAACCGCGCGTAACGCCCACCCGTGGCAACGAGTGGGCTGAACAACCTCAGCCTGAATGGATGCAGGCCCCATGAACGGACCAACCTTCGCCTCGGCCCCCGTGGCCACCGCGCCCGCCGTTACTCGGCAGGCCCCTCGCGCCGTGAAGCCGGACCTCGAGGCCGGCAACGGCTTCCGGGTGCTCACCTACCTCCGCCTTCACTGGCTCGCGATCGCCTTCTGCGGCACGCTCCTCGGCGGAGTCGCTTCCTACGCCGCCTGGGAACTGCTCCCCAGCAAGTTCGAGTCGTACTCCTTGCTGCAAGTTTCCTCCGCGCCCACGTCGCTGGCCAACCAGAACAACCCGAACCAGGCCCGCACGGACTTCACCACTTACGTGAAGACTACCGCGAACCTGATCAAAAGCGATTTCGTCCTCACGGCCGCCCTCCGCGACATCAAGGATCTGCAGACGATCAAGAATCAGAAGGAGCCGATCAAGTTCCTCATGGAAGAACTGCAGGTTCTGGCGGCGGACGGTTCGGAAGTCGTTCGCATCACGATGGCCGGGCACGATCCCAGCGACACGAAGAAGATCGTGGACGCCGTGCAGAAGGCCTTCATGGCCGAGGTCGTGCAGAAGGACGTGATGGAGAAGAAGCTCTTCCTCCAGAAGATCGAGGACGCCAAGCAGGAGATGCAGAAGATCCTCGAAGGGAAGTCGAAGAAGCCGGATCCGATAGTGAAGGTCGGCGGTGCGACCGCGCCGATGGGGCCGGAGAATGCTCCGAACCTGTTCCCGGTTCCGCCGGGCGGCGTGGGCCTCGCGCCGCCGGCCTCCGCCATTCCCGCCAACGCCTCCGAACTCATCGTCAAGCACGATCCCAAGTCCATCGTCGGCAAGTATGCGAAGGCTCTCGAAGAGTGCGAACGGCTCCCCACGGAAATTCAGATGGGCCGCGGCCGCTTGAAAGAACTCGAGGGGAAGCTCAACGCCTTGAAGACCGCACCCATCGACCCGATCACATTGGCCCAGGTCGAGCGAGACGATGAAATCATCAAGCAGAGCCTCCGCACGAAGCAGTCGAAGGGCCGCTACGACTTCGCTCACGGGGCGGCCGGCAACGACGATTCGCCCTCCGAGGTTCAGAACTTCAAGAGTGCGTGGGCGGCAAACGAGGCCAAGCTCAAGGAACTGAAGGACGAGAAGGCCCACCTGTTCGAAGGGGCCAAGCGGTTGGACGAGGCCAAGAAACTCGCCGCGGATTGGGAGAACATGAAGCACCTGATCGAACGGCTGGAGGCACAATTCGCCAGCGCGAAAAGCACGCTTGAGAAGAGCGGCAGGCAACTCGTCGATCTTCCCGCCCCGACAGTAGCCGGGGTGGCGCAGGCCGGCGGCTTCAGGGTTCCCGGACTGGATTACCTTCCGGATAACACGGACCTCATCACCACGGACTCGATCTTCGCCCGGCTCGTGCAGCAGTACCACCTGACGAAGTTGGAACTGGAATCGCCGGCCCGGGTGCGGCTGCTTCAAGCGGCGTCGAACCCGACGCAACGCGACATGCGGAAGCAGATCATGGGGACGGTGTTCGCCGGGATCATGGGCTACGTGCTGCTGGCCCTCGGCGTCGTGACATTCGAGACGCTCGGTCGCCGGGTCAGTTCGCTGAACGACCTTCGCTCCGCGGGGCCAGCCGCTATCGTCGGCGTGATCCCGTGCCAGCCACGAGAAGCTTTCGGCTCCGACTCTGTGAAGCGGGCCGCCGCGAGTGAAGCCATCGACAAGCTGCGAACTTACGTGTCGCAAACGTGGCTCAGCCGCGGCGCTTCGACCGTGGCCGTCACCAGCCCGCTCGGGGATGAAGGCAAGGCGTTCACGGCGTTCGGCCTCGCCAGCAGTTTGGCTCAGGCCGGGTACAAGACCCTGGCCGTGGACTTCGACCTGCGCGATCCGGCCCTTCACGGTTATGCCGGTGTGGCGAACGGCGCGGGCGTGTGCGAAGTGCTGCGGGGTGAAATGGACCTGCGAGCCGCGGTGCAATCGCTGCCGAGCGGCCTCGACCTGATCACGGCGGGCAAGTGGTCCGACGAGGCCCGCAAGGCCGCGGTCGGCGAGCGCCTCGAAGCGCTGCTCACGCGCTTGAAGGAACCTTACGATTGCGTGGTGCTCCACGTGCACGGGTTGCTCACCGCGGCGGAGACGGTCGAGATCGCTCGCCGGTGCGAAGTGGTACTCGTGTGTGCCCAGTACCGCGAGACGAAGTTGCCGCTGCTGCGGAAGGCGACCGACCGCGTGGCGACGATGGAAATTCCGTACTCCGGCGTGGTGTACGTCGGCGCGACCGAACTGGAATCGCTGTGCTAATGGATTGGCGAGCCGTGCCGCGTGAGCGGCCGGGTTGAATCGCGGGGAGTTTCATGCTCAAGACGACGACATTCCTGTTGATTGCCGGGCTCATCGTGGCGGGTGCCGTGGTGAACGGTGCCGCGACGCAGCGGTGGTCCGCGTTCGAGGCGAACCCGGCCAAGACCGAGGAACTGCACGCGTTCGCGGTCCGCTTCCAGGATTGGCAGGCGGACGAAGTTCCCACGGACATGCCGGCGAACGAGCGGAGCAGCGCGACGAGCCGCCGTTATGCTTCGCCGAGCACGGGGCGGGCGGCCGTGGTCACCCTGATCAGCGGTATTCCCGGGTCGGTGTCGGCCCACACGCCGGACGTGTGCTACCCCGGCAGCGGATATAAGACCCTGCGAGCGCCGAAAAAAGAAACGGTGGAACTGTCGGGAGGTCGGACAGCGGAGATGTACGTGGCCGATTTCGAGAAGAAAACCGCGACCAAACACGATCGCGCCCGCGTACGTTGGACGTGGGCCGCGGATGGCGGCTGGGTCGCTCCGGATCGCCCGCGCTGGCAGTTCGCAACGCAACTCACGAAGGTGCCCGTTCTCTACAAGGTCTATATCGTGACATCCTTGCCCGACGAAGGCGAGGATCGCCCCGAAGACGACCCGACGACGCGCGCGTTTGTGGCCGCGACCCTGGCTCAGTATGGGGCCGTGGTGGCGAAGTGAGGCGATTGAAACCCGGTTTCTGCTTTGGAAACCGGGTTTCTTGAGCCGCAAAAACCCGGTTTCCAAAGCAGAAACCGGGTTTTGAAGGAGCTGGGACCGTTCGTCGCCCCTAAGGATTGGCAAGTGATGTCCGAGCGTTCAAACCGGCTAACTGCCGTACTGGCGAACCCGAAGCCCGCGATGCGAACCCCCGCCGTGTCGATCCGACCCATACCGATGCTGACTGCCGACCTCGCGCGAGCGGGCCTCGGCACTCGGCTGAAGTCGTTGGCGGACTACGCACTGGCCGCGGTCGCACTCATCCCAGCGATCCCGCTCATGCTGATGTGTGGGCTGCTCGTGCGCGCTACTTCGCGCGGGCCGGCGTTCTACACGCAAACCCGCGTCGGCCGCAGCGGCCGAGTCTTCACGCTCTACAAGATTCGCACGATGGTCCACGAATGCGAGAGCCTCACCGGCCCGCGCTGGAGCATGCCCGGCGACCCCCGCATCACGCGCGTCGGTCGCCTCCTCCGGCACCTGCACCTCGACGAACTCCCGCAACTCGTCAACGTACTCAAGGGCGACATGGCCCTGGTCGGTCCGCGACCGGAACGCCCCGAGATCGTCAAGAAGCTGCGGCAGATCGTGCCCGGTTACGATCGCCGCCACGCGTTGAAGCCCGGCATCACGGGCTTCGCCCAGATCCACCTGCCTCCGGATACTTGCGTTCGCAGCGTGAAGAACAAGCTCGTCTACGACCTCTTTTACATTCGCAATCGCACGATGTACTTTGAAGCGACGATCGTCCTGGCCACGTTCCTGAAACTGTTCGGCTTGCGGCGCTTCTACCACCGCAAGCCGCGCTTCCCGACCGACGATGTCTAGCCGCTCGCGGCTTCGCGATTCCCTCGGGAGGCACGGATGCCATCCATCAGTGTGATCGTGCCGGTGCGAAACGAAGCCAAGGGGATCGCGTGCGCGCTGCGAGCGCTGCTCACCCAAGACTTCCCGCGCGAACAGTTCGAAGTGATCGTCGCGGACGGTGCCTCGACCGACGAAACGATTCCCATCGTTCGCAAGCTTCAGGGCGAGTTCGCGAACCTGAAGCTCGTGTTCAACGCGGACCGGCTCTCGAGCGCGGGCCGCAACATCGCACTCCGGCACTCCAGTATGGATGTCGCCGTCATCGTGGACGGCCACTGCACGCTGCCGGACCGGCTTTATTTGAAGAACCTCTCCGAGGCGTTTGAAGCGAGTGGTGCCGACAGCCTCGGCCGCCCGCAACCGCTGGACGCTCCGAACCCGACGCCCTTTCAGGAAGCCGTCTCGTCCGCACGTTCGAGCCGGCTCGGGCACAACCCGGACTCGGACATCTTCTCGGACGAGGCGAAGTTCGTGCCGCCGCAAAGTACGGCCGTGGCCTACTCGCGGAATGTCTTCCACCGCATCGGATTCTTCGATCAGTCGTTCGATGCGTGCGAAGACGTGGAGTTCAACCAACGCGTTCACATGGCTGGGCTCACGTGCTACTTCACACCCAAAGTGAAGGTGCTCTACCACCCGCGGTCGAACTGGGGTGGGCTCTTCTTTCAGCTTTCGCGGTACGGCATGGGTCGAGCCCGCCTCGCGTTCAAGTATCCGAAATCGCTCACGCTGCCGGCGCTGGTACCACCTCTATGGGCGGTGTGGGTGTTGCTCGGCGGATTGTTGAGCCTGGTCGTGCCGTATCTCGGCTGGGCGTGGCTGGCGAGCGTGTGCCTCTACGTTGCCGTGCTGTGCGGAGCGGGTCTGGTGCTGGCTCGCGGGAAGAGTGCGGGCGTGGCCCGCCGCGTGCCGCTCGTCTTCGCCGGAATCCACTTCGGCTTCGCCTGGGGCTTCTGGAAGGAAGTGGCGAAGCGAATCCTCCCGAGCCCGACGCGCTAGCAAGGGAGTGGATTCCTTCCCTTGCTTGCGCGTCGGGCTCCAGCCGCACATTGATTCCCTCATGTCCCGACTGCCACGTTCCACCTGGACCTCACTCACCGAAGCGCAGCTCCTCGCGCAGTGCGAGGTGGACACCTATCGCGCCAGCGGCCCTGGCGGTCAGAAGCGCAACAAGACTAGCTCCGCCGTGAGGCTGCGGCACACCCCGACCGGCATCATCGTGATTGCGGAAGAGTCACGATCGCAGTACGCGAACAAGGCGAAGGCCCTCACGCGGCTGTCGCACGCTCTGGTCTTACACCTCCGCGACGATCTCTTCGCTTCACTCACGCCCGAGGCGATTGCCGTTCATCCCGATTATGCCGAAGCCCGCGATCGCGGCGGCAAGTTGCACCTGAGCGCGAAGAACCCGCGCTTCTGGCCCGCGGCCGGCGTCGTGCTCGATGTGCTGAACGCCGTGGAAGCGCGAGTCAGCGATGCCGCGGAGTTGCTGGGCGTCTCGACCGGCAATCTCATCGACTTCCTGCAAATCGATCCGAAAGTGTGGCAGGAGGCGAACCGTCTGCGCACGGTATTCGGGCAGAAGCCGCTGCGATCGTCCTGAATGGGCGTGCTCGCCGTTGTCGCATCGCGCAGCCAACCCTACCATGATCGGGTTGGACGAACCGGCGACGTCCGAGAGGTGTCCAGCGGTTGGAGCGGTGGCAGAGTGGTCGATTGTGCAGCACTGGAAATGCTGTGTACGGGTAACCGTACCGAGGGTTCGAATCCCTCCCGCTCCGTTGAGAAACCCCTGGATGCAGGGGTTTCTTCATTTCACGACTTCCGCACGACCCTCCGCGAATAACCATTCCATTACACGAGAGTCACTTCGCGCAACGCCTCGATCAGGCGGTCAATGTCCGCGTCGCTGTTGAAAGGGCCGGGGCTGACGCGGACGAGGCCTTCCGGAGCGGTGCCGAGCGACTTGTGAATGTAAGGCGAGCAGTGCAACCCGGGCCGCACGGCGATGTCGAAGGACGTGTCGAGGATGGCCCCGAGATCGGGAGCGGCGATTCCGTCGTAGCGGAAGCTGATGGTGCCGACACTGCGGGCGGGGTCGCCGTGACCGAAGACCTCGAAGCCCGGCATTTCACCCAGGGCATTTCGCAGCCGAGTGCAGAGTTCGACTTCGTGTTTGCGAATGGCCTCGATGCCGCGCTCTTCGACGAAATCCAAACCGGCGATCAATCCTACGATGCCGAGGACGTTGGGCGTGCCGCCTTCGAGGAAGTGCGGGTACTCCGAAGGTTGAGTCGGAGTGAGCGAATCGCCTCCGGTGCCGCCTTCGCGCCAGGCGCGGAGGTGAGCCCGCAGCCCGACGTAGAGCAATCCCGTTCCCGTCGGTCCGAACAGCGACTTGTGACCCGGCACGGCGAGCAGGTCGATGCAGAGGCTTTGCACGTCGATGGGAATCACGCCCGCGGTCTGAGCGGCATCCACGAGGAAGAGCAGATCGCGTTGGCGCGCGATCCGGCCCACCTCGGCAACGGGTTGAACCGTGCCGAGGACGTTGCTCGCATGGGTGATCGCGATCAGGCGCGTCTTCGCGGTGATGGCGGCTTCGATGGCCTCGGGGTCGATGGTGCCGCCGGCATCGGCCGCGATTCGCGTGAGAGTGATCGTTCCGGCCTCGGCCATGGCCACCAGTGGCCGCGACACGCTGTTGTGTTCCAGGTTCGTCGTGATGACGTGGTCGCCGGGATTCAACGCACCCTTGAAGGCCATGTTCAGGGCGTCGGTGCAATTCAACGTGAAGACGAACCGCTCGGGATGCCGCCCGTTGAAGAAGCGATTGAAGCGATGGCGTGCGTCGGCGATGGCGTGCTCGGCGGCCTGAGCCATCTTGTGACCCGAGCGGCCGGGATTTGCCAGCGAGTGCCGCGCGAAGCGATCGAGTGCCGTATAGACGGCCTCGGGCTTCGGGAAACTGGTGGCGGCGTTATCGAGGTAAATCATTGGTGCGCTGGAGTCGGAGTTCAACCGACGCTCTCCCGTCTGTCTACAAGGATAGGACGGATCGATCGAGCGCGAGAGAATTCGGTCGGCCGTGCCGGGATTTTGACGAACCGGCTAGAATGGTGCAGGTCTCTGCTCGTTTTTTGAGAAACGCTTCGTCGGATCGAATGGCATTCCATGACCTCATCCGAACGAGACCGCGAGCACTTCATCCCGATCCGGGTGACGGACCTCGTCGATTACTTGTGCCGCGAGTCCGGGCCGAGCCGCGGGCAGGTACTCTCTGAAGAGGATCAAACGCGGTTCCGCCGCTTCGCCCGGGCCGTCAGCTTCCACCTCCACGCCATCTACCTGAGCGAACTCCGCCGCCTCAAGGACGCCTACGCCCCGTTCGATCCGGACGTCGATCCGAAGCCGCTCGTGCCCATCACGGACGAGCAGCGGGCCGCGGCACTCGAACGCCTCTTCGACACCTTCGTCCACCTCATGGAACGGGCGAACTACATCCGCCTGTCGCGCGAAGACCTCGAGCGCATCATGATGGGAGCGAGCGAGTGGGGCGTGGACATGCACGTGAACTGGGAGATCTTCGACAAGGTCGAAGTCTTCTGCCGCGGGAAGGGCACGAGCCGGCGCTTCCTGCGCCGCTGGTACAAGCGCTTCAAACGCGAAGAGGTCGTGGTGCAAACGTTTCGCCGCGTCGTCGTCATGTTGAAGCAGCAGGCGAACCCGGCACTCGGTTCCGATGCCGATACCCTCAGCGTGTTCCTCAAGCTGTTCAAGGACATTCCGCGGATGGATGTCGAGATGCTCCTGCCCGGCACGCGAATCAAGATGCCGTTCCTGGAGCGCTTGAAGCTCGGCGGCTCGCTCACGAGTTCCGTCGGGTACGTCGGCTGGAAGCTCAGCACCATGAGCCTCGCGGCACTCTCGGGGGCCCTCACGCTCGGCACCACCGCCGCGTTCCTCACCCTCTACACGCCCATCGCCCTCATCCTCGGCTACGGCTACAAGACGTGGTACAGCTTCCAAATTTCAAAGCAGACCTACTCGCTGCAACTCACGCAGAGCCTCTACTACCAGAACCTCGACAACAACGGCGGCGTGATGTATCGGCTACTCGATGAAGCCGAGGAACAGGAGACCCGCGAAACGCTCCTCGCCTACTTTTACCTCTGGCGCTACGCCGACCCGCGCGGCTGGACGGCGGACGAGTTGGACGGCTACATCGAGATCGACCTGGAGCGCCGCCTCGAAGTGGGCCTCGACTTCGAGATTGCGGACGCCCTGCAAAAGTTGGAGAAGGCCGGCCTCGTGAAGGTGATTGAGAAGCGCTACCACGCCCTCCCGATCGTCGACGCACAGCAGCGATTAGAGAAGCTCTGGAAGCAGTACGCGAAGGAAAATTAGCCGCTTGCGGCTTCGCGATTTGGGTTGATGACAACAATCGCGAAGCCGCAAGCGACAAGACATCGAGACTTCACATGATCCCCGATTCCTGGCTTGCCGACCGCACCAAGCTCATCGAGCTATCCGGCATCCGCAAGGTCTTCGAGCTCGGCAAGTCGCTCAAGGACCCCGTGAACCTGAGCATCGGGCAGCCGCACTTCGACGTGCCGGAACCGATCAAGGCCGCGGCCAAGGCCGCCATCGACTCCAATCAGAACGGCTACACCGTCACGCAGGGCATCCCCGAACTTCGAGAGAAGTTGCTCGCCGACGCGAAGGCCCGCTTCCCCCATCTCGATCATTCCGAGCGCGACGTGCTCGTCACCAGCGGCACGAGCGGCGGGCTCGTACTCGCGCTCATGGCCATCGTGAACCCCGGCGACGAAGTCATCACCCCAGACCCGTACTTCGTCGCTTACCCGCACGTGATCACGCTCGCCGGCGGCCGCATGGTGCCCGTCGATACCTACCCGGACTTTCACCCCGACCCGCGCAAGATTGAAGCCGCCATCACGCCGCGAACCAAGGCCGTGCTACTCTCGACGCCTTCCAACCCGACCGGGGCCATCATCAGCCCAGCGACCCAACACGCGATTGCGAAGCTGTGCCGCGAGCGCGGGCTCGTGCTGCTCAGCGACGAAATCTACCGCGCCTTCCACTACGACACGCCTGCCGCGAGCCCGGCCACCCACGACGGCAACGTGCTCGTGCTCGAAGGCTTCGGCAAAACCTACGGCATCACCGGCTGGCGGCTCGGCTGGGCTCACGGGCCCAAGCGTCTCATCAACGAAATGGCGAAGCTCCAGCAGTTCACCTACGTGTGTGCTCCCAGCATGGTGCAAGCGGCAGGCGTCGCGGCACTGGACTTCGACGCGACCGGCATCGTAGACGATTATCGCCGCAAGCGCGACCTGCTGCTCGAGGGCCTCGCCGACCTGTACGAATTCGCGAAGCCCGGCGGTGCGTTCTACCTGTTCGCGAAGACGCCGTGGGGAACGGGCGGCGAGTTTGTCGCCGAGGCAATTCTGAACAATTTGCTCATCATTCCCGGGTCGGTGTTCAGCGGTCGGGACACGCACTTTCGCGTCTCGTACGCAGCGAGCGACGACACGCTGCGCCGGGGGATCGACATTCTCCGCCGACTCGCCACGAACGGCAAAGCCGTTACAGGTTGAACCTCCCGGCGAGCCGAGTCGCGTGAGCGACCGGGTGGCGACTTACCCGGTTGCTCACGCGACGCGGCTCGCCCGGATACTCAACTTGTACCGGCTGCCGCGCCTCGCTTCGTGAAGTCGAACCACATCGAGCCGGAACCCGGTCAAGCCCCCAAACGCCTGCGTCCGATCCCTGCATTGTCTACTACAACGCAGGACCACACCGTGACAGACCCGTTGAAGCCAGCCAACGTCGCCCTCGGGTTTCTTACTGTGATCCAGGAGCCGACCGGCTGGGTAGGCGGCTACCTGGTGACGAACGCCTGGGGCCGTCCGCTCGAATTTCGTCTCACCTCAGCCGTGCAACCCAACCGCGTCCAGACGGTGCTCTACGGGCCGACGTTGAACGAGTACCTCCACGTGGATGTGATCGGCAAGGCACTCGTCGAGAAGACGTCCATCCGGCCGGACCTGATCGTGACGGATTGCCTCGCGGTGCTCGGCCTGAGGTCGCGCATCGACATTCCGGTGATTGCTCTCCCTGGGAGCGCGGGCGTCCCGCCCGCTTCGGATTCCATCGCACTCACTCATGCCATTTCAAAATCGCCGCTGCTCCTCTCGGCGCGCTTTGCTTCGGACGAAGCAATGATCGTGGAGCGACTCGATGGCGTCGACCCGGCCGTGGACCTGGCCGAGCCGTTCGACCGCATCCGCGAGGCGGTCGCCGAGGCCCGCAAGATGGGGGTTGCTAACCGTGCTGCCTGACGAGCAAGAAGCCCACGGACCGCCGTCCGTGGGCTTGGAGGTTCAATCCCTTACCCGTTTCGAGCGGCCGCTCGAAGCGAGCGTTCGCGAGTCGCGCCTCGTCTGCGACGCTCCGTGGGTGCGGTCGCTGGGGCGGCTCGATTTCACCGTTGCAACCGAAGGGTGGAAGTTCCCCGCGCCGCCAATGCAAACGGCACCTCAACCGAAAGTGCAGCGCGAACCGAAGTCGCTGCCTACGGGAGCGCCGTCGCTTCCCGATGCGAAGTCGCCCGAGGCGAAGCCGCACATCCGCCCGCGACCCACGGCCGAGACCGTGCAGTTCAAAGATCGTCTGCTCTACCTGCTTCAACCGCCGCTCGACGGCCTGTTCGACGGTCGGCAACTCGAAGTGCCCTTCGAGCCGTTCCCCTATCAACTCGAAGGCATCGCCTTCCTCATGCCGCGGCACTCGGCCCTGCTCGCGGACGAAATGGGCCTCGGCAAAACCGCCCAGGCCATCCTCAGCCTGCGGCTGCTCTTCCACCACGGGCAGATTCGCACGGCACTCATCGTCTGCCCGAAGCCGCTCATGCACAACTGGGGGCGCGAACTCAAAATGTGGGCACCGGACGTTCCGTTCGAATCGTTCGACGGCGGCACCGAACAGCGCCGCACCACCTGGCTCGTTTCCAACTGCCCGCTCAAACTCATCAATTACGAGAGCCTGACCCGCGATTTTGAACTCGCCGCGGACGAACGCGTGTTCTTCGACGTGGTCGTATTGGATGAAGCGCAGAGGATCAAGAACGCGGATTCGAAGACGGCGCACGCGGTGCGATCGTTGAAGCGCGGGCGCAGCTGGGCGCTCACCGGCACGCCCATCGAGAACCACCCGGACGACCTCGTGAACCTGTTCGCGTTCATCGATCCGGGCCGCATCCCGGCCGAGACGCCGCCGCGGCACATCCCGCGCTACACGAGCGATTGCATCTTGCGGCGGACCAAGGACGTGGTGCAGTCGGACATGCCGCCGCGCCTCATCCGCGATTTGGAAGTGGAACTGACGCCGGCGCAACGGCAGGCCTATACGCTCGCCGAGGAAGAGGGCGTGATCCACCTCAACGAACTCGGCGACACCATCAGCGTGCAGCACGTCTTTCAACTGGTCATGCGGCTGAAGCAGATTTGCAACTTCGACCCGCTCACCGGCGACAGCGCGAAACTCCAGCAGTTGCTCACCGACATGGAGGAGGTGGCGGCGAACGGGCGGAAGGCGATCATCTTTAGCCAGTGGGTGGAGCCGCTCCAGATGGTGGCCGACGCGATGCCGGAACACAACCCGTTGCAGTACCACGGCCGCATCCCGCAGAACGAGCGGACGCCGAGTCTGGACGAGTTCAAGAACAACCCCGACCGCCGGGTGCTGCTCATGAGCTACGGCAGCGGGAGCGTCGGGCTGAACTTGCAGTTCAC